>NZ_JBFTJR010000026.1:0-64679 GCF_056395525.1 Caulobacter sp. 10L414 | reverse complement strand
GCGACCGGCAGCGGCCTGTCGAACTACGCCATCACCTACGTCAACGGTGGGCTGACGATCACGCCCAAGGCCCTGACCATCATTGGCGGACTTACCCCATCCATCTATACCGGGGCGGGGCAGACCAACAGCTTCAGCACGATCGGTCTGGTGGGCTCGGACGCTGTGACCTCGGTCCAGGGCCTGGGCGGTGGGACCAGTGTCGGCAACTATGCCGACAACCTGTCGGGGGCCACCGGCAGCGGCCTGTCGAACTACAACATCACCTACACCAACGGCGCTTTGGCGATCATACCCAAGGCGTTGACCATCACCGGCGACAGCGCCTCCAACACCTACGACGGCGGCCTCCAGATCAACGGCTTCACCGCCACCGGTCTGGTCGGTTCCGACATGGTGGCCTCGGTCGACGGCCTGGGCCGTGGGACCAATGTCGGGACCTATGTCGACAGCCTGTCGGGCGCGGTCGGCCTCGGCCTGTCGAACTACACGATCACCTATGTCAACGGCGGCCTGGCCATCACGCCCAAGGCCGTGACGGTGACCTATACGGCCAATGCCGCCAGCAGCACCTACGGCCAGGCGCCGATCGGCCTTGGCGGCGGCTACCTCGCCAGCGGCCTGATCGGCGGCGACACGCTGTCGGGCACGGCAAGCTGGACGACCGCGGCGACCACCACCTCGGGCGTCGGCGGCTACGCCATCACCGGTTCGGGCCTCGGCGTCGGCTCCAACTACACGCTGGTGGCCAGCCAGGCGGCCGGCAACGCCACCGCCCTGACCATCACGCCCCGTGCACTGACGGTGACCGGCAACGCCGGATCGCTAGTCTACAACGGCGCGGCCCAGGTCAACGGCTTCACCACCAGCGGCCTGATCAACGGCGACACCGTGACATCGGTCGCGGGGCTGGGTGGAGGGACCAACGTCGGGACCTATGCCGACGTTCTGTCGGGCGCGACCGGTACCGGCCTGTCGAACTACGCTATCACCTACGTCAACGGCGGCCTGGCCATCACGCCCAAGGCGCTGACCATCACCGGCGGCGCCGGCTCGGTGATCTACAATGGCGGCGTGCAGACCAACGGTTTCACGACCAACGGCCTGGTCGGTTCGGACGTCGTGACCTCGGTGGCGGGGCTGGGCGCAGGGACCAATGTCGGGACCTACGCAGACGTTCTGTCGGGCGCGACCGGCAACGGCCTGTCGAACTACGCCATCACCTATGTCAACGGCGGTCTGGCCATCACGCCCAAGGCGCTGACCATCATCGGCGGCGCCGGCTCGGTGATCTATAATGGCGGTGTGCAGACCAACGGCTTCACGGCCAACGGCCTGGTCGGTTCGGACGTCGTCACCTCGGTGGCGGGCCTGGCCGGCGGGACCAATGTCGGGACCTATGCCGACAGCCTGTCGGCCGCGACCGGCATCGGCCTGTCGAACTACGCCATCACCTACGTCAACGGCGGTCTGGCCATCACACCCAAGGCGCTGGTCATCACCGGCGGAACGGCCTCGGGCGTCTACAACGGCGGCCTGCAGACCAACGGCTTCACGACCAACGGCCTGGTCGGCTCGGACACCGTGACCTCGGTTGCGGGGCTGGGGGCCGGGACCAATGCCGGGACCTATGCCGACATTCTGTCGGGCGCGACCGGCAACGGCCTGTCGAACTACGCCATCACCTATGTCAACGGCGGCCTGGTCATCACGCCGAAGGCCCTGGTTATCACCGGCGGGACGACCTCGGGCGTCTACAATGGCGCGGCCCAGACTAACGGCTTCACGACCAACGGCCTGGTTGGTTCGGACGCGGTCACCTCGGTGGCGGGCCTGGCCGGCGGGACCAATGCCGGGACCTATGTCGACGTTCTGTCGGGTGCGACCGGCAGCGGCCTGTCGAACTACGCCATCACCTATGTCAACGGCGGCCTGGCCATCACGCCCAAGGCGCTGACCGTGACCGGCAACACCGGCTCGKYGATCTATAMYGGCGGYSYKCAGACCAACGGCTTCACSRCCARCGGCCTGGTCGGYTCSGACRYCGTSACCTCGGTSGCGGGCCTGGCCGGCGGGACCAATGTCGGGACCTATGTCGACGTCCTGTCGGGCGCCGTCGGCAACGGCCTGTCGAACTACGCCATCACCTACGTCAACGGTGGTCTGGGCATCACGCCCAAGGCGCTGACCGTGACCGGAAACACCGGCTCGGTGGTCTACAACGGCGCGGCCCAGATCAACGGCTTCACCACAAGCGGCCTGGTAGGTTCGGACGCCGTGACTTCGGTCTCGGGCCTGGCGGGCGGCGTCTTCGCCGGCAGCTATGCCGACGCCCTGTCGAACGCGACCGGCAACGGTCTGGCGAACTACGTGATCACCTACGTCAACGGCGGTCTGGCCATCACGCCCAAGGCGCTGACCGTGACCTACACGGCCAACGGCGTCGGCAGTGTCTATGGCGACACCCCCGGCGGCCTCTCCGGCGGCTATGTGGTCGACGGCCTGGTCGGCGCCGACACCCTGTGGGGCAGCGCCGCCTGGACCACCACGGCGACGGCGACCTCGGGCGTCGGGACCTACGCCGTCAGCGGTTCGGGTCTGAGCGCGAGCAGCAACTACGTGCTGACCAGCGTGCAGGCGGCGGGCAACGCCTCGGCGCTGACCATCACGCCGCGGACCATCATCGTGACCGCTGACGCCCTCAGCCGCGTCTATGGCGCGACCAACCCGGCGCTGACCTGGACGGTCGGCGGGCGCGGCCTGGTCAACGGCGACACGCTTTCCGGCGCGCTGGCCACCACGGCCGATGCCGGTTCGCTGGTCGGCGACTACGCGATCACCCGCGGCAGCCTCGCATTGAGCCCGAACTATGCGGTGACCTTCGTCGACGCGGTGCTCTCCGTCACGCCGGCGCCGTCGTCCAACCCGCCTTCGCGGGTCGTCGACACCGGCGACGTCGGTAGCGGGGCATCCGTGCCCGGCGCGGTGTCGGGCGGGCGTGACCTGACGCCGTCGCCGATCGCGGTGTCGTTCTCCGAAGCGGCGGAGGTCGTCGGCGACGGCGCCGCCTCTGGCGAGACCGGCGCCGGCGGTGGCGGCTGCCGGGGGGAGGCCGGCAAGGCCATAGCAAACTGCGCCGCGCAGTCCGGCTCCTGATGCGGGGGCGCTGTCCCTAGGCCTTCGACGGCCGCACCCGGCGGGCTCCCCGCCAGGTGCGGCCGTTTCTCGTCATGGGCCGTCCGAGCCTGTCTTGGGGAGGCGGTCCCGCCGGCGGAGATGCGCTCCATCGACCGCCGGCTGGCCGCGTCTTCGCCCCTAGCACGAGCCCATCGCTTCGGCTGATCGGCCTTCAAGCGCCGCGGTCCGCCGCCACTGCGAGGGCGTCGAGCCGGTCAGGCCGCCGAACGTGCGGGTGAAATGCGCCTGGTCGGTGAAGCCGCAGGCCAGGGCGATCTGGCACAGGCTCGTGGCGCCGAGCACCATCATCGATTGGGCCAGCTCGATCCGGCGATGGGCGACGAACCGCGAGAACGTCACGCCGAAAGACTGGCGAAAGCGGCGCGAGAAGTAGCTCGGGCTGAGCTTGGCGCGTTGCGCGGCGGTGCGTATCGACAGCCGGCCGCCCAGGTCGCTGTCGACGTAGTCGCGAACCCGCCTTGCCTGCCAGGGCAGAAGCCCTTCCCACCGGGGCGGCTCGACCGGCGTCGCCGAGTGTTCGACGGGGGCGGGCGCATGGCGGACCAGCTCCGCGCCCAGGCCTCTGGTGATTTCGATCTGCGCCATGCGCCGTCTCCGTGGATCAAGTTTTCGCCAGTGACCTTAGGCGCAGGGGCGGCGCGGCAGGAGTAAAGCGCAGTAAAGACCAGTGAACCGTGGGTTCTTCCGGTCATGGCGTCTGAGCAGGACCTGGCCTGACCGCCGAAAAGGTCCGAATTCTTGCTGGCCGCCGGCGCGTGAACCGCCGCGCCCACGCCGACAACCGATCCATTCAAGCCATCTGGCCCTGGAAAGCCAAAGTCGGCGCCGAGCGTCGGCGGCTCGATGTCCTGCGTCGCCGGCGTTCTTCTTCGCCGTGCGCCGCCCTGGTCCGGGTCCGCCATCCAGATGGAGCGTCTTCATGAAGCCCTACCTTCTCTCTCTCGGCGCCGGGCTGCTGGTTGGCGTGATCTACGCCCTGCTGAGCGTGCGCTCGCCGGCGCCGCCGGCCATCGCGCTGATCGGTTTGATGGGCATTCTGCTCGGCGAGCAGGCCGTGCCGATCGTCAAGCGGCTCGCCGCCGGCGCTCCGGTCATGGCCTTCATCAAGTCCGACTGCGCCGTCCACGTCCTGGGTCCTCAGGCGGCCAAGCCGAGCGAGGCGGGGGATCCCCCGGTGCAGCCATGAGCCTGAGCCGCCGCCGGACCCTGGCGCTGGGCGCCGCTCTTCTTTCCAGTTCCGCTTTTGCCGAAAGGGGCTCCATGCCCGATCTCATCCTCGTCAACGCCAAGATCACGACGCTGGATCGCGGCAATCCCAGAGCCGCGGCCGTGCTGATCCGTGGCGGACGGTTCGTCGCCGTCGGCGAGGAGGGGGAGGTGCGCGCCTTGGCCCAGGCCGACGCCCAGCTGATCGACCTGGGCGGCCGTCGCGTCATTCCGGGCCTGATCGACAGCCACATGCACATCATCCGCGGCGGGCTGAACTACAATATGGAGCTGCGCTGGGACGGCGTGCCGACCCTGGCCGACGCCATGACCATGCTGAAGAAGCAGGCCGCCAACACGCCGCCCCCGCAGTGGGTGCGCGTGGTCGGCGGCTTCACCGAGCACCAGTTCGTCGAAAAGCGCCTGCCGACCCTGGAGGAGTTGAACGCCGCCGCGCCCGAGACGCCGGTGTTCATCCTGCACCTCTACGACCGGGCGCTGCTGAACGCGGCGGCCCTGCGCGCGGTGGGCTACACCAAGGACACGCCCAACCCGCCCGGCGGTGAGATCCAGCGCGACGCGGCCGGCAATCCCACCGGCCTGCTGCTGGCCCAGCCGAATGCGACGATCCTCTACGCCACCCTGGCCAAGGGACCCAAGCTCCCGCCCGAGTATCAGCTGAACTCAACCCGCCACTTCATGCGCGAGATGAACCGCCTGGGCGTGACCAGCGTGATCGACGCGGGCGGCGGCTTTCAGAACTATCCCGACGACTATGCGATCATCGAGAAGCTGCACATCGACGACCAGCTGACCCTGCGGATCAGCTACAACCTCTTCACCCAGAAGCCGAAGGCCGAGCTGGCCGACTTCCAGGCCTGGTCCAGGCAGGTCAAGCCTGGCCAGGGCGACGACAAGTACCGCCACAACGGCGCGGGCGAGATGCTGGTCTACAGCGCCGCCGACTTCGAGGACTTCCGCGTCGCGCGGCCTGAGATGCCGGCCAACATGGAAACCGACCTGGAGCCGGTGATCCGCCACCTGGTCGAGAACCGCTGGCCCTGGCGGCTGCACGCCACCTATGACGAGACGATCAGCCGGGCGCTGGACGTCTACGAGAAGGTCGACCGCGATATGCCGTTCGATGGCCTGCACTGGTTCTTCGACCACGCCGAGACGATCAGCGAGCGCAACATCGACCGCATCGCGGCCCTGGGCGGCGGCATCGCCGTGCAGCACCGCATGGCCTATCAGGGCGAGTACTTCATGGAGCGATACGGGGCCAAGGCCGCCGAGGCGACGCCCCCGATCGGCAAGATGCTGAAGGCTGGCGTCCCGGTGGGCGCCGGCACCGATGCGACCCGCGTGGCCAGCTACAATCCGTGGGTGTCGCTGAACTGGCTGGTCACCGGCAAGACGGTGGGCGGCGCGCGCCTCTATCCGCCGGCCAACCGCCTGGACCGCGAGGAGGCCCTGCGGCTGTGGACCACCGCCAACACCTGGTTCTCGAACGAGGAGGGCAAGAAGGGGCAGATCGCTGTCGGCCAACTGGCCGACCTGGCGGTGCTCAGCGACGACTACATGACGGTGTCCGAGGACCAGATCCCGCACCTGTCGTCGGTGCTCACCCTGCTGGGCGGAAAGGTGGTCCATGGCGAAGGCGACTTCGGCAAGCTGGCGCCCTCCCTGCCGCCGCCGATGCCCGACTGGTCGCCGGTGCGGACCTTCGGGGGCTACCAGGATCGTTCCCGCCAGCACGCCCGCGCCCTGGCCAGCGCCTGCGGCTGCGCCAGCGCCTGCAACGTCCACGGCCACGACCACGCCGCCGCTCTGGGCCAGGAGGCCCCGACCGCCGATCCGCGCTCCTTCTGGGGCGTGATGGGCTGCGGCTGCTGGGCGGTTTGATGAAAGGAGCATCGAACATGGCAACCAAGGGCTTGACCCGTCGCGCGACCTTGAAGGCCTCGGCGGGCCTGCTCGGCGCGAGCCTTGTCGCCACGGCGGATCGCGCGCTGGCGCAGGTTCCTCAGGCCGAAGGCTTTGCGAGCGTCCCGGGCGGCAAGGTCTATTGGCGAAAGTTCGGCGCCGGAGGCAAGACGCCGCTGCTGACCCTGCATGGCGGACCCGGATCGTCGCACAGCTACCTGCTTCCGCTGCAGGCCCTGGCCGACGAGCGCCCGGTCATCTTCTACGATCAGCTGGGATGCGGCCGCTCGGATGCGCCGGAAGAGGACAGCGCGTACTCGATCCAGCGGTCGGTCGACGAGGTGGACGCGGTCCGCACCGCCCTGGGCCTGGACCAGGTCGTGCTGCTGGGGCACTCGTGGGGCGCGCTGCTGGCGGTGGAGTATTTGTGCCTGGGGCGGGGCAGGGGCGTCGACCGCCTGATCCTCAGCGGCGCCATGGCCAGCATTCCGCAGGTGGTGGCCGGCTTCGAGCGTCTCTTCGCCACCATGCCCGACGGCTGGGGCGGCAAGATCCGCGCCCTGGAAAAGGCCGGCAAGACGGGCGCGCCCGAGTATGCCCAGCTCGTCCAGAAGTTCTACGACGCTTTCGTGCTGCGGGTTCCGCCGAGCCCAGAGGTCCTGGCGACCCTGGAGGCGCTATCCAGGTCGCCGGCCTACCGCGTGCTCAACGGCCCCAACGAGTTCACCATCGTCGGCAAGATCAAGGACTGGGATCGCCGCAAGGACCTGGGAGCGATCACCCAGAAGACCCTGATCACCACCGGCGAGTTCGACGAGGTCACCCTCGACTGTCACGAGACCCTTCGCGACGGCATCGCCGGCAAGGCGCGTCTGGCGGTGATGGCCGGCTGCTCGCACCTGACGATGAACGAGAAGCCCGCTCAATATAACGCCCTGTTGCGCGGCTTCCTGAACGAAGCCTAGGAGCCTCGCGGCCGGCGGCGGGGAGCGCCCGTCGCTGGCCAGGCGCTCAAAGCTGCGGGTTCGCCTCGGCGTTGGCCAGCCGGTCGGCCATGCGCACGAGTTCGGGCAGGGACTCGGCCTCCATCTTCTTCATCACCTGGCTGCGATGCAGTTTGACCGTGGCTTCGGTGATCGCGACCCGCTCGGCGATCTGCTTGTTGAGCAGGCCGGCGGCGACGAGCACGAAGACCTGCCGTTCGCGCTCGGACAGGGTGGCGTAGCGTGCGGCCAGCGCCTGGTCGAGCCTGGCTTCGCCCCGTCGTTGCCGGTCCTTTGTCAGGGCGCGGTTCACCGCCTCCAGCAGATCCTGCTCGCGCACCGGCTTGGTCAGCACGTCGATCGCGCCTGCCTTCATCGCCCGCACCGCCATCTGGACGTCGACATGGGCGCTGATCAGCACGACCGATTGGGCCGCCCCGCTTCGCGCCAGGGCTTCCTGGAACTCCAGGCCGCTGCGGCCCGGAAGCCGGATGTCGAGCACGATGCAGCCGGCGCGCTCAAGCTGGCCGGCGTCGAGGAACGCCTGCACCGATCCATAGATCTCCGTCGTCAGGCCCACCGACTGGAAGAGCGCCCGCAGCGCCTCGCGGACGCTTTCGTCGTCGTCGATGACCACGACGAGCGCATCGCTGTCCTTAGCGCTTGGAAACATGAACGCCGTGTCCTTCCGCCAAAGGCAGGGTGAAACTGAAGACGCCGCCGCGCGTCCCGTTGCTCGCCGCCCAGATCCGTCCCCCATGGGCTTCGAGGATCGACCGGCAGATGGAAAGGCCCATCCCGATGCCTTCGGGCTTGGTGCTGAAGAAGGCCTCGAACAGGCGATCAGGGTCGTCGGCGCCGAGGCCTGGCCCGGTATCCGTTACGGTCACCAGGGCCTCGCCGTCTCGCGTCTGGGCCCGCACGGTCAGGTGTCGGGGGCTCGTCGACGCGCCGGCCATGGCCTCGACGCTGTTCATGATCAGGTTGAGGATCACCTGCTGCAGCTGGGTCGTGTCGCCGAGGATGACGATGGCGCCGTCGTCCAGCTCCGCCCTGGCGGTCACGTCGTGCCGCTTGAGCTCGCCGCGCAGCAGGTCGAGGACGGGCTGGACGACATCGTCGAGGCTGACGCGGTCCATCCGCGGCGCGGACTTGCGCGCCAGGCTGCGCAGGCTGGCGATGATGTCGCCGGCCCGGTGACCATCGCGGACGATGCGCTCGGCCGCCTGGCGGGCCATGGCGATGTCGGTCTGCGCGCCATCGAGCCAGCGCAGGCAGGCGCTGGCGTTGGTGACCACGCCCATCAGCGGCTGGTTGACTTCGTGGGCGATCGACACCGCCAGCTCGCCGATCGTGGTCATCCGTGTGACGTGGGCCAGATCGCTTTGACTCTGGCGCAGATCTTCCTCGGCGCGCTTGCGGTTCTCGATGTCGACATTGACCCCGAACCATCGGGTCAGGTTGCCGTGCTCGTCGAAGAACGGGCAGGCCCGGATCAGGAACCAGCGATACTCGCCGTCGGCGCGGCGCAGGCGCAGTTCGGCCTCGCCGGGCGTGCCGGCGGCGATGATCTGCGTCCACATTTCCAGGATGTGGTCGCGATCGTCGGGGTGGATGTAGTCGGCGAATTTGAAGCCCAGGACGTCGTCGAGCTGCGCGCCCGCGTAGTCGAGGTACTGCTGGCTCCAGAACCGCGTGGCGCCCTTGGCGTCGGACGACCAGGTCAGGCCGGGGATCGAGGAGATGATCTGCTGCAGTTCACGTTCGCTGTCGCGCAGCGCCGCCTCGCTGGCGCGAACCGCATCCTGCGCGACCTTGCGGTCTTCGATGTCTATGTTGACCCCGAACCATTCGGCGAGCCGTCCGGCGTCGTCGAACGAGGGGCTCGCGCGAAACAGCATCCAGCGATAGCTGCCGTCGGCCCGGCGAAGGCGGGCCTCGTGCTCGTTGGCGAGGCCCCGGGTGAAAGCATTTTCCCACGCCGCGAAGAGGCTTTCGGCGTCCTGCGGGTGGATGGCGTCGCGCCAGGCGCCGGCCAGGGCGTGCTCGGCGTCGAGGCCGATGTAGTCCAGGTATTGCTGGCTCAGGAAGGTGATCTCGCCGTCCGGAGCGGCCGACCAGACGAGGCCGGGAACGGCGTTGATGATGTGCTCGAGCCGGCGCTTGTTGTCGCGCAAGGCGGCCTCGCTGGCCCTCAAGGCCTTCTCCGCTCGCTTCCTGTCCTCGATATCGACGACGATGCCGTACCATTTGAGAACGTTGCCGTCGGCGTCCAGCAGAGGGTTCTGACGAAACTCGAACCATCTGTATTCGCCATCGCGGCCCATCATGCGGCCTTCGGTCTCCTGCGGGCGCGTCGAGCCGACGACCTCGTTCCAGGTCGAGCGCAGAGGCTCCACGTCGTCAGGATGGAAAAGCCGATAGAAGCCGTCGCCCTCGATCTCTTCAAACGCGACGCCCGCGAAATCCAGGAAGGTCCGGTTCCAGGAATCCAGCATGCCGTCGGGCTTTGTCGACCAGACCATCGCGGGGATGGTGCTGATCGTCAGGCTAAGCGCCCGCTCGCTTTCCCGCAGCGCGGCTTCGCTTTCCCGTAGCGCGTTCTCGGCGCGCTGCAGATCCTCGATGTCGACATTGCATCCGAACCAGCGGACCGCGCCGTTGGCGTCGGTGATCTTCCGACCCGCGAAATAGAACCATCGGTACTGACCGTCCGCGCCGCGAATGCGCCCCTTGAGCGCGGTCTGGTCGTTGTAGGTGATGTCCCGCGTCCAAGTCTCCATCATGCTCGGGACGTCGTCGGGGTGGTAGAGGTCCAGGAAGCCCCATTCCAGGATCTTGTCCGCCGGCTCGCCGGCATAGTCGCGCCAGCTCTGGTTGATGAAGTCGGCGCTGCCGTCGGGGCGGGCGGACCAGACCAGCACGGGCAGCGAATTGACGATCAGGTCGAGGTTCTGCTCGCTGGCCAACAGCGCGGCCTGGGCCTCCTCAAGCGCGGCCTCGGCGCGCTTGCGGTCTTCGATGTCGGCGCCGGCGCCGTACCACTTGATGACGTTGCCATCCGCGTCGAACAGCGGGTTCTGTCGCAGCACGAACCAGCGGTACTCGCCGTCGGCCCGCCGAATGCGGCCCTCGACGTCGCGCGGGCGCTTGGTGGCCATGATCTCCTGCCAGGACGCCAGCAGGTGCGCGGTGTCGTCGGGGTGGAAGATCGGCCAGAAGCCCTGGCCGCTGATCTCCTCGGCGGTCCAGCCGACGAAGTCGACGAAGTTCTGGTTGCAGAAGTCGATCAGCCCGTCCGGCGTCGTCGACCAGGCCATGGCCGGGATGGTGTTGATGGTCAGGTGCAGGCGCCATTCGCTTTCCGCCAGCGCCTGGGCGGACGGCGGATTGGCGCGCTGGTCCTCAGGCGGTCGGCGATCGCTGAGTTCGCGCATTTCCCGACAGGCCAGGCTGGTCTGCGCAGCGGCGATCTTCAGCTTCGAGCGCTCGTGGGCGTTCGGAAAGCCTTCGCGGCGCGACCCGGCGAGGATCTCGCCGATGCTGGCGCTGACGCCCAGCCCGCACACGGCCACCGATACGGACTGACCACCCACGGAGAGCCGGGTGTCGGCCGCGCCATGGTCCGTCCAGCTCTCCAGCGCGGCGCGGATGTCGTCGGGCGTGCAGGCCTGGGCGAAATCCGTCGCCACGCGAAGAAACACATGCGTGGTGTCGTTGAAGCGCAGGCCCACGAAGTCCAGCCCGAGCATGTCGAGCAGGGTCTCCAGAACGCTTTCGGCGATGGAGGTGGGGTCCAGGCCGGTCCAGGCCTCGGGCAGGCTGCCCAGGCGCTCAAGGTCGTGTTCGAGCTGTTCCAGGATCCGACTTTCGGCCGCCAGCGGCATGACGTGCGGAGGTGCCACAAGGAGCCCTTTGTCTTGTCTCTCCGACGCAGCCGCAGCCTATCGTGATCAAAGCATCGCTTCCACCTCGACCAAGGTCGAGGCCGGTTCGACGATGGGCTAGGGCGCCGCGACCATGGGCGAATTGAAGCTCCACGCGGCGCGGCGGTACGATTAGTCGTCCAAATCAAAGGAGGGTGGCGTGTCGAACCGTTCGAATTCCACCCACCGGCGCCGGAGGGGCGGCTGATGACGCCCGCGCCGACCTTCGCATTCGGGGACTATCTCTTCATTCCCGGGCGCCAGCTCCTGCTGAGGGGCGGCGAGGTCGTTCGCGTCGGCTGCCGGGCCCTGGATCTGCTGACGGCCTTTGTCCAGCGCCCCGGCGAGCTCCTGACCAAGCGTGAACTGCTGGAGGAGGCCTGGCCCAGCACGACCGTCGTCGAGGGCAACCTGAAGGTTCACATCGCCGCCCTGCGTCGGGCGCTCGACGATGACGTCGACGCCGCCCGCTACATCGCCACCGTGAACGGGCGGGGCTATCGCTTCGTTTCGCCTGTCGAGGTCGGCGAGGCGCTGACCGCGGGCGCAGTTTCGCCTGCGGCCCTGGCCGGCGAGGTCGCGCTCACCCCCGCCGGCCCGGCGCATGGGAACTTCGAAGAGGCGCTGGCGCTGCTGGCGCGGACCCTGCGTTCGATGGTCATCGAGATGCCCGACGATCCCGACAGGCAGGCGGCGGCTGGAGCCTCGCGCCGGGTGCTGTTCATCGAGCTTACGCTCCGGGACGAGGCCTGGATCGAAGACATGTTCGCCCAGCGTCTGCGCACGATATCCGCGACGCGCTGAGCGCCGCGGATATCTTCGGCTACCGAGGGCGGGCCTACTTCTTGAGATTACGGTCGAGGAAGTCGTGGATCAGCGGCGCCATCTCGCTGAGGCGGTCTTCCAGCGCGAAGTGGCCGCTGTCGAGAATGTGGATCTCGGCCTTGGGCAGGTCACGCAGGTAAGGATGGGCGCCCTCCTCGGGGAAGATCTTGTCGTTCTTGCCCCAGACGATCAGCGTCGGCGGCTGGTTGTCGCGGAAGAACTTCTGGAAGTCGGGATAGAACGGCACGTTCGAGCCGTAGTCGCCGAGCATGTCCAGCTGGACGTCGCGGTTGCCCGGGCGATCCAGCAGCGCCTGGTCGTGGACCCAGTTGTCGGGGCTGATGCGGGAGACGTCGCCCATGCCGTCGGTGTACTGGAACTTGGTGATGTCCAGCGTGACCAGGCCGTTGAGGGCGTCGCGGTTCTTCTGCGAGCGATCCTTCCAGTAGACCTTGATCGGGTCCCAGAAGGGCGACAGCAGGCCTTCGTCATAGGCGTTGCCGTTCTGCACGATCAGGCCGCTGACCCGCTCGGGGTGCTTGAGCGCCAGGCGGTAGCCGATCGGGGCGCCGTAATCCATGACGTACATGGTGTAGCGCTTGAGGCCCAGCTGGCCGACCAGCTTGTCGACGATGTCGGCCTGGTTGGCGAAGGTGTAGGAGAACTTGGTGTGGTCCGGCGCGTCGCTCTGGCCATAGCCCGGATAATCGGGCGCGATGACGCGGTACTTGTCGGCCAGCAGCGGGATCAGGTCGCGGAACATGTGCGACGAGGTCGGGAAGCCGTGCAGCAGCAGCACCACCGGACCGTCGGCCGGCCCGGCCTCGCGGTAGAACACCTTCACGCCGTCGACGGTGGCGGTCCTGTAGTGGATGACCGGGGGCGCGGGGCGGGTGGCGGCCGCCTTCGGCACCGGGGCGGCCAGGGCGTGCGGCGCGGCGGCCAGGGTGGCGGCCGACAGCGTGGCGGCGGCGAGCGCCAGGGACGTGAACAGTCGGGTCATCGAAGTCTCCTTGGTGTTTCAGGACGTTTTCGGGGAGGAGGGGGCCTCGCCCCGCGGACTGCGCGCGGCGAGATCGTCTTGCGGGGCGACTACTTGGTCGCGTCGGCCGCCATCGCGATGAAGTCGGCGACGTAGGCGGGCTTGGAGAGCATCACGGCGTGGCTGCTCGGGGTTTCCACGAGCGTGGCCTTGGCCCGCACCGCCATCGCGCGCTGGGCCGCCGGCGGGATCATCAGGTCCTGCGTCGCCAGCAGGTAGTAGCTGGGCTTGGCCTTCCAGGCGGGCGCGGTGATCTTGGCGCCGACCGCGCCCAGGCCCCACGGCACCTGGGAGGCGGCCATGAAGTGGGTGACCTTGGGGTCGACGTCGGCGGCGAAGGCCGAGGCGAACTTGGCCGGATCGACCTGGATGAACCCGTCCTTGGGCGGCAGGAGCGGCGCAGGGGGCGCGCCGGGGACCGGCGTGCTGGCCAGTTCCAGGACCGACTCGCCGGCGTCGGGCGCGAAGGCGGCCAGATAGACCAGGCTCTTGACCTTGGGGTCGGCGCCGGCCTCGGTGATCACAGCGCCGCCGTAGGAGTGGCCCACCAGGATGACAGGGTGCCTGGCCTGGGCGATGGCCTGCCGCGTCGCCGTGGCGTCTCCGTCCAGCGTGATGGTCGGGTTCTGGACGATCAGGACCTCGTAGCCCTTGTTCGATAGCAGGTCATAGACCGGCCGCCAGCCCGAGGCGTCGACGAAGGCCCCGTGGACCAGGACGATGGATACGGGCTTCTCGGCGGCGAAGGCCGCACCGGTCGATCCGGCGGCGGCCATGGCCGCGATCATTCCAACTACGGCGCGCTTCATCGTGTTCTCCATGGGGCGACCGAGCCCTGGGTGGGCGTTGGTCAATAGAAATAGTCCCTTGGAGGCGAGCGCGGGGTTAGGTGTGGTAAAGGCTGGTCAAGGCTGGAGTGATGAGCTTCGTTCGTGAAAAATGTGAGCGAATTTTCTCGAAGCGGTCGTGGTGAATAGGGTTTCGAAATTTGCAGTGATTGGGCCGATACCGAATTTTACGGAGCTTTACTGGCTCGTGCGGACTGATCGGAGAATGGTCGACCTGCGCGGGGCGTCCTCGAGGATGCCGATCCTGGCGCGGACCATTCGAGGAAGTCCCCATGACCACGTCACCGAAACAAAAAACGAGCGTCCTGCCCACGGGCGGCGGCGCTGCTCTCCTGGATCCCGCCGATGCGGCGATCCTGCTGCTCGATCACCAGTCGGGCCTGTTCCAGACCGTCAAGGACATCGCGGTGGCGGACCTTCGGCGGAATGTCGAGATGGTGGCCCGTCTGGCGACGCTGCTGAACATTCCGGTGATCACGACCGCGTCCGAACCGTCCGGCTCCAACGGCCCGCTGATGCCCGAGATCCACGAGCTGGCGCCCCACGCCGTCTACGTGCCGCGCAAGGGCGAGGTGAACGCCTGGGACAACGGCGACTTCGTCGAGCAGGTCAGGGCCACGGGCCGCAGGACCCTGATCATGGCCGGCGTCTGGACCAGCGTCTGCGTGATGTTCCCGGCCCTGGACGCGGTGGCGGCCGGCTATGAGGTCTACGCCGTGGTCGACGCCTCGGGTGATCCCAGCGAAATGGCCTCGCGCACCAGCCTGGCCCGTTTCGTCCAGGGCGGGGTCAAGCCGACCTCGACCAACGCGCTGCTCAGCGAACTGCATCGCACCTGGGCGCGTCCCGAGGCCGCCGAACTGGCCAAGCTCTACGGCCTGGCCGCGCCCAACTACGCCGCGGTGATGGAAAGCTTCCAGAAGGCCCAGGCGGTGGCCAGGGCCGGCGCCTGACGCTCCAAGGATCGTCCCTGGCGGCGTGCACCCGCCGCCAGGAAGACGCTCGCTTTGCACCGCGCTCGCTCATAGCGAAGGGACGCCAATGCCAAGATCTGTTCAGTCCGAGATCGCCTTGCGACGCGCCGAAGTCGGCGACGTCTCGATCTTCTATCGCGAGGCCGGAAGTCGGGAGCATCCGACGATCCTGCTGCTTCACGGCTTTCCGACCTCGTCCCACCAATTTCGCCACCTGATCCCGCGCCTGGCGGAGCGCTATCACGTGGTCGCCCCCGACCTCCCGGGCTTTGGCTTCACGACCGCTCCGGACGGGTTCGACTACAGCTTCGCAAGCCTGGCCAAGGCCATGGAGGCTTTCACCGACGCGATCGGGATCGCTCGCTACGCCATCTACATCTTCGACTATGGCGCTCCGGTGGGGCTGCGCCTGGCGCTGGCGAGGCCGGGCGCGATCACGGCGATCATCTCGCAGAACGGCAACGCCTACGAGGAAGGGCTCAGCGATGGCTGGGCGCAGACCAGGGCCTACTGGGCCGATCCCTCGCCGGCCAATCGCGAGGCGATGCGGGGGATGTTCACGCTGGAGACGACGCGCTGGCAATACACCCATGGCGCGCCCGACGAGACCCTGGTGGCTCCTGAGGGCTACTGGCTGGACTACGCCCTGATGTCGCGGCCGGGTAATGCGGACATCCAGCTGGGGCTGATCGCCGACTACGCCGGCAATGTTGCGCTCTATCCGCGCATTCACCAGTACTTCCGCGACCGCCAGCCGCCGCTCCTTGCGGTCTGGGGCGCGAACGATCCCTTCTTCCTGCCGGCCGGCGCGGAGGCCTTCCGGCGCGATCTACCCCAGGCCGAAGTACACTTCCTCGACACGGGCCACTTCGCCCTAGAGACGCATGCGGGCGTGATCGCCGATTACGTCCTGGATTTCCTGGACCGGGTTGCGGGCTGAGCGCGACCCTGGCCGCGTCCTAGCGTTCGGCCTGATCCAGGCGCTCGCGAAGGGCGCGGTTCTCGGCCTCGAGGGCCTCGATCTTCTGATGCAGCGGCTGGACCGCCTGCGAGATCTCGGCTTGGGTGAAGCGTGGGACGATGTGCTGGGGGCAGTTCCAGTCGAACGCCGACAGTTTCAGGCGGAAGATCCGCTCGGGCCTCGCCCGGTAGCCGGGATCTGAGACGCGCTCCAGCAGGCCCGGTTCGGCGTCCAGCGCCAGGCGCTCGGCATGCGCCAGGATCTTCAGCCTGGCGCGCCGTGGATAGTCGACCAGGATCAGCGCCACGCGGTCGTTGGCGTCGAGGTTGCCGACGCTGATGTACTGGCGGTTGCCGCGGAAGTCGGCGAACGCCAGCGTGGTCTCGTCGATGACCTTCAGGAAGCCGGGCGGTCCGCCCCGGTGCTGCACATAGGGCCAGCCCGTTTCCGAGACGCTGGCCATGTAGAAGCTGTCGCGCTCGGCGATGAAGGCTTCCTCGTTCTCCGTGAACGCCTCCATCTGCCGGTCGACCTGCCCGGGTGTCCACAGATGGTCGACCCCCATCTCGGCCTGGGCTGATCTCACGCTCGCCGAGCTGGCGAGGTCCAGGAAGCTGTATCGGCTCATGACGGGTCCTTCATCGCACAGGCTGGCGCAGAGCGCGGGCTAGAAGCCCAGGTCGCTCAGGCCGGGATGGTCGTCCGGCCTGCGGCCGAGCGGCCAGCGGAACTTGCGGTCTGTCTCGGCGATCGGGTGTTCGTTGATGCTGGCGTGACGGTTGCGCATCAGGCCGTCGGTGTCGAACTCCCAGTTCTCGTTGCCATAGGCGCGGAACCAGGCGCCGCTGTCGTCGCGATATTCATAGGCGTAGCGGACGGCGATGCGGGCCCCCTCGAACGCCCACAGCTCCTTGATCAGGCGATAGTCCAGTTCCTTGGCCCACTTCCGTTCCAGGAAGGCCTGGGCCTGGTCGCGGCCGTTCAGGAACTCGGCGCGATTTCGCCAGCGGGTGTCGGTCGTATAGGCCAGGGCGACCTTGGCGGGGTCGCGGCTGTTCCAGCCGTCCTCGGCCAGGCGGACCTTCTCGATGGCGCTTTCGCGCGAGAACGGCGGGAGCGGAGGTCGGGACATGGAGGTCTCCCAGGAAGGGGCGCGACAGGATGATACCAGGCATCGTTGCGGTTGCGCCGCCGGTCTTCTTGCAAAAAGGCGCAACGAAACCGCAGCAGGGAAGGCGACTACCGCTTGGCCTTGCCGCGCGGCGCGATCTCGATCCGGCCGTCCGGCAAGGGAACCAGCCGTACCGGATAGAGCGTGGTCAGGGTCGTGGCGAACCGGGCCGGATCGTCGGTTCGGAACGCGCCGCTGACGCGCAGGGCCGCCACCTCCGGATCGAGCACGACGAGCTGCTTGTCGGCGTGCCGGTTCATCTGCGCCACGGCCTGCGCCAAGGAGACGTTGTCGAACTGGATCACCTTGTGTTCAGCCTCTTCGGGCGTCGCTTCTGCCTGGACCACCTCGTCGGCATGCCCTCGGCGAGCGATGAGCTCCTGTCCGGGAACCAGAATCCTCGGGGCGCCGGTCACGACGCGAGGATCGTCGCCGACCGTGACGCCGAGAGAGCCTTCGTCGAGGCGGACACGCGTCTCGCCGTCCTGGACCTGAATGTTGAAGCGCGTGCCCAGGTCCGACACCACCCGCTCGCCGGCCGCCACCCTGAAGGGATGAGCCGCGTCATGCCTGACGTCGAACAGCACCTCGCCGCGCGTCATGCGGACGAGCCGCTGGCCGTCGGCGTAGCCGATATCCACGGCGCTGCCCGGCGACAGCACAAGACGCGTGCCGTCTTCCAGTTTCACGTTCAGCCGCTGCCCGGCTCCGGTCTCGTAGTCGTTCTGGCCGAACCGCGTCAGATCCCGAGCGCCGACGCCGGCCACCTGCGTCGGCGGGGGCACAATGGGCTGGCCGCCAAGGATCGAGAACAGCACGCCGCCGACGACGACCGCGGCGATCGAAGCCGCTGCGAGATACCAAGGCGCAGGCGAGGCCGAGGGACGGGCGCGAAGGGACAGGGCGTCCTTGCGCAGGTGGGATAGCAGTTCGTTGGTCTGGGGGTCTTCGAACACGTCCCAGAAATCGCGCGCGCGATCCCAGGCCAGGCGGTTGGCGTCGCTCTGCGCCAGCCAGCGTGCGAACGCCGCGTCGTCCTCGGCCGAAGGGTCGTGTTGCAGGCGCGCAAGCCACAGCGCCGCGGCCGCTTTCGGCCCCAGTTCCTGCAGGGCTTGCGGGGAGGGCAGATCGGCGTTCATGCCTCGCCCTCCTCAAGCATCAGATGGTCGATGGCGCGAGCCATGTCCTTTTCGACGGTGCTCAGCGAAACCTTCAGGCGCGTGGCGATCTCGCCGTAGCGCAGGCCCTCCAGGCGGCGCAGGACGAACACCGCGCGGGTTCGTTCCGGGAGCGCCATCAGGCTTGCCGACACGGCGCGAAGCCGCTCCCTGGCGAGCAGGGCGCGCAGCGCGTCGGCGTCTTCGGTGCGGTGGATCTCGGGTTCGAGGGCGACATGCGCATCGGCGCGCCGGACGCTGCGCCGCCTGTAGCGATCGGCCAGGACGCTCTCTGCGGTGCGATAGAGGTAGCCTTCGAAGTGCGCGACCCCCTCGGGCGCCTCGCGCTGGGTGACCCGCAGGAAGGTGTCCTGCAGCAGGTCTTCGGCTTCGCTAGGGTCAGGCACACGCCGCCGGATCCAGCCCAGCAGCTTGCCCCTGGCGTCGCGAAACTGCCGCGCGACCAGATGCAGCGAACTTGATTGTGAATGCCCGTCCGACATTGGCGAGTTGCTAGCCCGATCATCTTCAAAAACCAGGGCTCCGTCGGGTGTGGCGAACATGGGTGGCGTCCCTTGATCCCACCCGTGACGCAAGCCTTGCGAAAACCCGTAAAAATTCGCCGCGATTTCTAGAATCGGGCGGTGGCGCTGACTTCGAACCGCCGCCCCCGTGGATCTCCGTAGAAGCTGTACCCGTAGTCGCTGCCGGCGACGGTCGGCGGATCGTGGTCCAGAAGGTTCTGCACGCCGAACCTGAGCTCGACGTCGCGATTCGGCGACTGTTGGCGCGAGAGCGGCAATCGCCAGGTCACGGCGGCGTCGAGATAGGTCTGCGCGGGAGTGCGATAGGCAGCCAGCTCCGCGGGGGCCCTTGCGGTCGAATATGCAGCGCCGGCGTGGACATGGGCGTCGTAGTACTGGGCCTCGAGTTGAACCGTCAGCGGTCCATGGTCCCAGGCCACGCCGCCGGCGCCCTTCCAGCGCAGGGGGCCCTCGCCAGTGCCGACGTACTGCAGCACGGGCTTGTCGGCCGCGGGCTGCCGGGTCAGGCTCGGCGTCCAGGTTAGGCCGCCGAACAGGCGGAAGCGATGGCCTCCCAGGATGAGGCTCTGATCCACATGCAGGTCGACCGCATCGACGGTCGTCCTGCCGACATTCAGATAGGTCGCGTCGATCTTAGTGATCACCCCGGCCGTGAAGCCGGCGGCGACATCGGCCGCAGTAAGCGGGGCGCGGACAATCCGATCTGGATAGCGCGTCTCGTTGTTCAGGATGTAGGTGAAGTTTCCGAGATCGACCTGGCTTATCTCGTCACGCTTTTCGGTGCGGGTGTAGTCTATCGAGATCCGCGGTCCGCGACGGCCGTCGGGATTGAAGACGACGCCCAGAGCCACGGTTCGCGCCCATTCCGGGCGCAAGTTGGGCGACCCCTCGGTGAGTACGGGGACGGGCGCATAAAGGCCGATGAGTTCGCCTCTGCGCGCCGGGTCGGTGTAGCCCCATGAACCGCCCTGCGACAACGAGGTGTGTCCGGCGATCATCTGATCTGGCGTCGGCGGCAACACGCCCGTAGCCACGCTGGCGCGCACGAGCAGGCGTTCCAGCGGGAACACGCGAAAACCGGCCGTGTAGACCAGGCCCGCTCGCTTGTACTTGCCCCTGGGTTCCCCATGCGTACCCGCGGGAATATCCGCCTCGTCCTGGTCGAAGCGCGTAGCCAGTTGCATCTCCAGTCCGCGCAACGGCGTCAGTTCGGACTCGCGAGACAGGATAGGGGCGCGAAGCTCGCCATAGAGCGAGGTCGTCGTGACCGCAAAAGAGTAGTCGGCATTGTCCGGTACGGTGCTGACGCCGTTTTCTAGCCGGGGCGTAAGCTTGGCGCGCTCCTCGCGCCGCTCGGCCAGCAGGGACAAGACCACGTCGCCGGCTTCACGCCGCAGAACGGGACCGCCCAGCCGAACCGCGACATCGCGCAGGCGAAGCTTACGCTCCATGCTCTCCGTGTTTGGCTGCTTGTAGGCCTGCAGCGTCGCGACGAATTCATTCCAGGAGCCAAGCGGTCTTGGCGTGGGCTCTCCATTGGCGCCCGGCTGCATCAGGAACAGCGACATGGGGAAGTTCTGGTCGAAGGCGAAGCCTTCTGTGCGGATCCGATTGCGCATCCCACCAGCGCTGTAGGTCGCTTCTCCGCGCCAGGATCTGGGCAGGTCGAAGATGACCTTGGCCGATGCGCGCGTGGTGCGGATGCGATTGCGGGTCAGCGCCTCAAGGCCGGGAAACGGGAAGATGACCTCGACGGGCTGGCTGAACGGGAAGGCGTCCGCCGGGGCGGCGCCGTTCTGGGGCTGCATGAACAGGGGCCATCCCAATTGCCAGCCCGTGATGGCGAACCCGGAGACCGAACGGCCCTCGTTCTCCCATCCGACGAAATCGATGACCGCTTCCACATGGTCGCCGAACCTGTGGCGCGCGTTGAACAGGAGCGACGTCACGGTCGTGTCGTTGGTCAGGCTGCGCAGGTCGCCGTTGCCGTCTGGGGACAGTCGGCTTGGGTACTTGCCTGYGTTGGCCAGCAGGATCGACCCGTCGCCGACCCCGGACGCGCCCAGCGGCAGGTACGTGAAGGTCGACCCCAGAGAGGCGCCGCCGAAGGCGCGGCTTAGCCTCAAAGGATCGCCCCAGATGCTCTTGATGACCACGCCGTTCAGGAAGTTGGGAGGCGTGTCGTTGCTTGCGATGTCTGCTTGCAGGGCCCGTTCGGCGAACTCGCGGTCGCCAAAGCGCAGGCCGTCGTTTTCGGCCCGAGAGACGTTGATCATGACATCGGTCGCGCCGTGGTCGGGCGTGAAGCCGATCCGTGCATCGACGCGTCGGCGCACGGCGTCGCCGCGCGTCGTCGCACCGGCGGTGGTGCTGATTTCGGCGCCCCGATAGTCGCGCTTCAGGATGATGTTGATCACGCCGCCTGTGGCGCCGGGGCCGTAGATGCCTCCGGCCGTGCCCGTCAGGCTTTCGATCCGGTCGATCGCCAGAAGCGGCAAGCCGTTCAGGTCGGGCTGGTAGAACTGCGCAAGATAGCTCAGCGAAAGCGTGCTGGGCATTCGGGCGCCGTCCACGAGCACCAGGGTCTGGCTCGGGCCTAGGCCATGAAAGTCCACTTCCGACCGGTTGGTCGCGCTCTGGCCGCGCGGATCGCTGATGGGGCCGAAGCGCTCGGCGTTGTTGGATTGCCGGGAGCGAAGAAACTGGTCGAGGTTGTCGACGTGCGAGCTGCGGATGTCCGCGGCGGTGGCCACGCGATAGCCTTGGATGTCGTTCTGCGTGCGGCGGATGTCGGCGTTCTGGGCCTTCCGGCCGATGACCAGCACCTCGGGCAGCGCTGTCGGCTGGTCCAGTTCGGGGCGATAGACGATGTAGGCGCCATCGCCCACCCGGCGATAGCTGAGGCCGGTTCCTTCCAGCAGGCGAGACAGGATCGGCTCGACCTTGAGGTTGCCGACGACGCGCCTGTTTCTGAGCTCGCCCACGACGTCTGGCGCAAACAACAGGTCCGAACCGCTGCGGACCGAAAGGTCTCGCAGGGCGTCGGCCAGGCGGCCTTCCTTGAGGACGATCCGGGCGCCGCCCAGCAGGCCCCGGGCGTCCGCGTTGGACGCCAGGCTCAGCGCCGTCGCGAAGGCCAGGATCGAAAGTCCACGTCGCCTCAATTCATCGTCCCCAGAACGCCACCGTTTCGGGGATCCCGGCGACCGCACCCCGGCGCCGTTCACGGACGAAGGTCAGGGTCGTCCGAGCCGTGGAGCGGCCGGGATGCGACAAAGTACTTCCGAGATATCAAGGCCTTGCCGCGTCGGAGTCGATAACTCAACGGGCGACCCGTCAGGTTCCCACCGCCGCAACCTACCGTGTCCGGCAGGGGCTCTCTGGTAAAGAGATGTAAAAAGCGCCGACTTCTTACGGGTTTTCGGAGGCCTTGCGTCTCCGACTGTCAGCGCGCTGGCCCTGATTACCTTTTGTGCAGGGCGGGCGCAGGTCGACGAGGTCGGAAGTCCCCGACGGCGTCTCGAACCTGGACCGGAGGCCCGTGATGACGACCCAGTTTGACCAGTCGAGGTCGTTCGCCTTCGGTCCCTTCGTGCTGAACCCCGAGCAGCAGTTGCTTGTCGAGGACCAGATTCCCGTCGCGCTCGGCGGCCGAGCGTTCGACCTCCTCACGGCGCTGGTGGAACAGCCCGGCGTCGTCCTCTCAAAGAGCGAACTGCTCGAGCGAGGGTGGCCCGGCCTGGCGGTCGAAGAGGCCAATCTGAAGGTCAACATCGCCGCGCTGCGCCGCGCGCTCGGCGAGAAGGCCGGAAGCCTGCAGTACATCGCCACGGTGATCGGCCGCGGCTATCGGTTCGTCGCGCCCGTCCAGGCGGGGCGCCAGCGCCGCGCCGCTGGCGAGGGCCGCTCCGCCGGCGGCCAGAACAACCTGCCGTCCGCGATGGTCGGCATCGTCGGACGCGCCGACGACATCGCCCACATCCAGAAGGGTCTTGAGGCCGATCGGCTGCTGTCGATCGTCGGCGCCGGCGGCATGGGCAAGACCACGGTAGCCGTCGCGGTCGCCGAAGGTTTTGCGGGCCATGTCGCCGACGGGGCTTGGTTCGTCGACCTGGCGAGCGTCGAGGAGCCGGCCCAGGTGCATGGCGCGATCGCCAGGGCTGTAGGCCTTTCCGACCAGGGACCGACCGCCCGGGTCGAACTGATGGACTATCTGCGCGATCGCCAGTTGCTGCTGGTTCTCGACAACTGCGAACACCTGATCGAGGCGGCCGCGTCCTGTGCGCAGCAGCTTCTTGCGGAGGCTCCCGGGGTGCGGATCCTGGCGACCAGCCGCGAGCCTCTGCGGATCAACGGAGAGCGGGTCTACCGCCTGCCGCCGCTCGATACGCCGCCGATCGCGCCAAGCCTTCAGGCCGGGGCGCTCCTGGCGTTTCCCGCCACGCAGCTTTTCATCGAGCGCGCCGCCGCCAGGAACCGCGCCTTCCACGTTGAGGACGAGGACGCGCCGATCGTGGCCGAGATCTGCCAGCGCCTGGATGGTCTGGCCCTCGCGATCGAACTGGCGGCCAACAGCGCCAGCGCCTTCGGGGTGCGCGAGCTTCTGGGGTTGCTCGACGGACGTTTTCGGCAGCTTGGCGGGCTGCGCTCCTGGCCGGATCGCCACCAGACGATGACGGCCGCGATAGACTGGAGCTACAATCTGCTGTCCGAGGAAGAGCGCGCGGTCCTTCGGCGGCTGTCGGTGTTTCCCGCCGCCTTCACGCTGAGCGCGGCCTGCCGGATCGCCGAGACCGGCTGTGAACTGACCAGCCCGATCGAGACCCTGGCCAGCCTCGTCGACAAGTCGCTGGTGACGGCCGAACCGGTCGGCGGCGCCATCGCCTATCGCCTGCTCGACACCACCCGCGCCTACGCCATGCGCAAGCTGGCCGACAGCGACGAAGACCAGTGGGTCCGCCAGCGATATGCCCATGACCTGGATGCAGGCGACTGATCCGGTGGCGTAAGCGCGCGAGGCAATCGGGATGGACGGCGCCGACAGGCCCTCATGCCGCGCGTGCGCCCAGTGACCGTGATCAGCGGCAGGGGCGCCTCCACCGTCTTCGGCCTGGCGGGGATCGCTATCGCCGCCTCGCTGCTGAACGGACGGCCCACGCCTGGGGTCATGCTGGATCCCGCGACCGGGGCCTGAAAGGTGACGGCCAATCGTCGCGTCCGGAATTGATGTGGCCCAGAGGCTGGCGTTCTGCCTCGGCCCGCGTTAGCAGACCGCCCCATGATCCGCCTCGACAACATCTCCAAGCAGAACGGCCACCAACTCCTGTTCATCGAAGCCTCGATGGGCATCCAGAAGGGCGAGAAGGTCGGGCTCGTCGGCCCCAACGGCGCCGGCAAGACGACGCTGTTCCGCATGATCACCGGCCAGGAACAGCCCGACGACGGGCTGGTCGCGATCGATTCCGGCATGACGATCGGCTACTTCAGCCAGGATGTCGGCGAAATGTCGGGCCAGAGCGCGGTCGCCGCGGTGATGGACGGCGTCGGCCCGGTCAGCGCGCTGGCCGCCGAAATGGCCACGCTCGAGGCGGCCATGGTCGATCCGGACCAGGCCGACCAGCTGGACGCCGTCATCGAGCGCTACGGCGAGGTGATGGAGCGCTTCCAGGAGCTGGACGGCTATGCGCTGGAGGCGCGGGCACGCGAGGTGCTGGCCGGTCTCAGCTTCAGCCAGGAGCGCATGGACGGCGACGTCGGCCTGCTGTCCGGCGGCTGGAAGATGCGCGTGGCGCTGGCTCGCATCCTGCTGATGCGGCCCGACGGCATGCTGCTCGACGAACCGTCCAACCACCTGGACCTGGAAAGCCTGATCTGGCTTGAGGCCTTCCTCAAGAATTACGACGGCGCGCTGCTGATGACCTCGCACGACCGCGCGTTCATGAACCGCATCATCGGCAAGGTGATCGAGATCGACGCCGGTTCGCTGATTACCTATTCGGGCGATCTGGACTTCTACGACCAGCAGCGGGCGCTCGGCGAGGCGCAGCGTCAGGCGCAGTACGAGCGCCAGCAGGCCATGCTGGCCAAGGAAATCAAGTTCATCGAGAAGTTCAAGGCGCGCGCCTCGCACGCCGCCCAGGTGCAGAGCCGGGTCAAGAAGCTCGACAAGATCGAACGCGTCGAGGCGCCGCGCCGCCGCCAGACGGTGCAGTTCGAGTTCCAGAGCCCGCCGCGTTCGGGCGAGGACGTGATCAACCTGCGCAACATCCACAAGGGCTATGGCGACAAGCCGATCTATGAGGGCCTGGATTTCCTGGTGCGCCGCAAGGAGCGCTGGTGCGTGCTGGGCGCCAACGGCGCCGGCAAGTCGACGCTGCTGAAGCTGGTGGCCGGCGACGCCAAGCCCGACCAGGGCGCGGTCCACATCGGCGCCAGCGTCAAGATGGGCTACTTCGCCCAGCACTCCATGGACCTGCTGGACGGCGAAGAGACGATCTTCGAGTCGCTGGAGCGCTCGTTCCCGCAGGCCGGGCAGGGGGCGTTGCGCACCCTGGCGGGCTGCTTCGGCTTCTCCGGCGACGACGTCGAAAAGCCCTGCCGCGTGCTGTCCGGCGGCGAGAAGGCGCGCCTGGTCATGGCCAAGATGCTGTTCGACCCGCCGAACCTGCTGGTGCTGGACGAGCCGACCAACCACCTCGACATGGCGACCAAGGAGATGCTGGTCGCGGCCCTGGCGGACTTCGAGGGCACCATGCTCTTCGTCTCGCACGACCGCCATTTCCTGGCGGCCCTGTCGAACCGGGTGCTGGAACTGACGCCCGAGGGCGTCCATCAGTACGGCGGCGGCTACACCGAATATGTCAGCCGCACCGGCCAGGAAGCGCCGGGGCTGCACCCGGGCGGCTAGCGGCCGGCGCCTTCGGAGCGGCCTGGGACCGGCAGAGGGCCGGCTCAGGACCGCTTGGCGCCGATCTCGTCGAGATAGTTGTAGATCGTGAACTTGGTGACGCCCAGGCGGGCGGCGACCCGTTCGACCGATCCGCGGATCACGAACAGGCCACGTTCGTGCATGGTGGCGACGGCCGCCTTCTTCTCGGCCTTCGACAGGCGGTCGACCGGCACGCCCGCGGCGTCCAGCGCCGACGCGATGATCTCTTCGATCAGGTCCTCGATGTTGGTTTCCGACCTCGGCGCGGGAAGCGGGGGCAGGACCATGGGGATCAGGGCGGCCTGGACGTCGCGCTGTATGCGCTCGATCGCGCCCATGTCGACGTTCAGGCACAGCGCGGCGGCGGGAACGCCTTCTTCGTCGAACAGCACCACCGACGACGAGCGCAGCGCGCGCCCGTCAGCGGTTCGGGAAGTGTAGTTCGAGACGACGCGCACCTCGTTGGGATGGGCGGCGGCCTTGCTGGCGACGAGGGTGTCGAAGGCCTTGTCCTCGGCCGGCCCCGCAATGATCGCCGAGCCGACCCCGCGTCCGCTGACGTGTCCGTTGACGATCTCGATGATCGAAGACTCGGGCTGGCGCAGGTTGTGGACCACGACCTCGGTGTGCTGGTTCACGGCGCATTCCAACGCCTTGGCGACGCCTTGAAGCACGCCCAGCAGGGCCTTTTCGTCTTGCACGGAGGTCAGGTCTTTCATGCGAAGCTGCGAACCGGGAACGAGGCGACTGATTTCAACAGAGCGTTGATATTCCGGCCTCGGCGCCCGCGCAACATGATCGGCGCCCCGCACGAACGGGCGCCGCGGCGCCTGCCTTTTGCGCAGCAGTGATCTGAAAAGCATGCGCAATTCGTCGCGCCTCAACGCCGTGTCGATGAATTCAACAAAATGTTGAAGCTGTCTTCGTTCTGTTGCAAGGGTATTGGCGAACATGGGTCTTGGGGCGGGCGTCGGCGCCGTGCTCCGCATCTTGGGGGTCTGCGATGCGCAACGGTTTGAAGGCTTTTCTGCTGGCGGGAACGGGCGGTGCGTGCCTGCTGGCCGGTTCCCTGGCGCACGCTCAGGAAGCGGCCGACGACACGACGATCGGCGAGATCGTGGTGACCGCGCAGAAGAAGTCCGAGCGCCTGCTGGACGTGCCCGTTTCGGTGGCGGCGGTCACGGGCGACAATCTGGCCCGGCAGAACCTGGTGCAGATCCGCGATTTCTATAACCGGGTTCCCGGCGTCTCGCTGAGCGGCGGCGGCACCGAGCAGCGCGCCAACGGTGTGGCCATCCGCGGTGTCACCACCGGCGGCGGCACCGCCGCGACCGTGGCCTTCGCCCTGGACGACGTGCCGCTGACCTCGGGCGCGGCTTCGGCCCAGTCGCCGCTGATCGACATCGATCCGTCCGACCTGCAGCGGGTCGAGATCCTGCGCGGCCCGCAGGGCACGCTCTATGGCGCTTCCAGCCTCGGCGGCCTGGTGAAGTACGTAACGGTCAGCCCGAACACCGAGCGTTTCAGCGGCCGTATCGAGGCCGGCGCCAACACCGCGTCCGGCGGCGATGAAGGCTGGTCGCTGCGTGGTTCGGTCAATCTGCCGATCATCAGCGAGAAGCTGGCCCTGCGGGTCAGCGGCTTCACCCGCCATGATCCGCCCTACCTCGACAACATCAACGCCAAGGCCGCGGGCGAGGACATCAACGACAACCGCGTCGAGGGCGGCCGCGCCGCGCTGCTGTTCAAGCCGATCGACGCCCTGAGCATCGACCTGTCGGTGCTGCGCCAGGAGGCCAAGTTCGTCGGCAGCCCGCAGATCCGCATATGCCCGTCGTGCGGCACGGGCGCCTTCACCGGCGGCGTCGACTTCACGCCGTACTTCGGCGACATGACGCTGAACATCGCGCCGACCAGGCGCGACGTCGACGTGACCCTCTATCAAGGCAGGGCCACGTACGATCTCGGCTTCGCCGACCTGACCTCGGTCAGCGCCTACAACCGCATCAAGTCGGCCTCCGACCTCGACCAGACCAACACCTTCGGCTTCCTGCTGTCGGCCTTCTCGGCGCCGACCGGATCCAGCGTCTCGCTGGTCAACGCCGACCAGACCAAGAAATTCAGCCAGGAAATCCGCCTGGCTTCGAAGTCGGACGGCCCGCTCGAATGGCTGGTCGGCGGCTTCTACACCCATGAGAAGATCTCGGTCGACCAGACGCTGGTCGTGCGCCCGACGACGGGCTCGGACACGACCGCCTACGCCTCGGTGGGCCCCGCCAAGTTCGAGGAGAAGGCGGCGTTCGCCGACCTCACCTACCACTTCACGCCGGCTTTCGACGTGCAGGCCGGCGTGCGCTACTCGTCGAACGACCAGACCAGCGCCTCGACCACGACCATCGCTCCGCAAGCGGTGCGCTTCTTCGGTCCGAGCTCGTCGGAGCCCCGAGCCAAGTCGTCGGACGACGCGGTCACCTGGCTGCTGACGCCGAGCTACAAGATCTCGCCCGACGCCATGGCCTATCTGCGCATCGCCACCGGCTATCGCCCGGGCGGTCCCAACGGCGCGGGGGTCACGGGCGTTCCGCTGTCGTTCCAGTCCGACAGCGTGGTCAGCTACGAAGCCGGCCTGAAGGGCGTGATCAGGGCTGCGCGCTTCACCTACGAGGCCGCGCTGTTCCGGGTCGACTGGGACGACATCCAGCTCCTGACCACCGACGTGGCCACGCAGTTCACCTACTACACCAACGGCTCGACCGCCCGCAGCCAGGGCCTGGAACTGTCGGGCCGCTGGGCGCCGATCGGCGGGCTGTCGTTCGACGGGGCGCTGACCCTTCTGGACGCCAAGCTGTCGGATGACCTGAAGTCGCCGGCGGGCGCTTCGCCGATCTATGGCGACAAGGGCGACCGCCTGCCGGGTTCGGCCAAGGTCTCGGCCAGCCTGTCGAGCGACTACGACTGGTCGATCGGCCACGGCTTCTCGGCGACGGTCGGCGTCAGCCTGGCCTATGTCGGCGAGCGCTATGGCGACTTCGCCAACATCCTGCCGACGGCGACGGGCAACACCGCCTACGGCTCGCGGATCAAGCTGCCGTCCTACACGACGGTGGACGTGCGGGCCGGTCTCTACGACGCCGACTGGAGGTTCACGGCTTACATCAAGAACCTGGGCGACGAGCGCGGCGTAGTGGAAGCGACCACCCGCGGCGGCACCAGCTCGCCGCAGGCCATCTTCCTGCAGCCGCGCACCGCGGGCGTCTCACTGAGCCGCAGCTTCTAGGCATGCGGTTCTTCGACGAAGCCGCCGTCCTGCAACGCCTCGATGTCGATGGTTGTCGGGCGGCGGTGCGCGAGGCGATGGTGGCCCTGTCCGGCGGGCAGACCCGGCAACTGCCCCGCTCGATCATTCCGATCGGGGCGGGGCGGCTGTTCGGGCAGATGCCCGGCGCGCTGATCGCCGGCGGCTATTTCGGCGCCAAGCTGATCAGCGTGTTCGCCGAGCCCGATCGTCCGGGGCRCAGCGCCCATCAGGGCGTGGTGGTGCTGTTCGACGCCGAGAGCGGACAGGCCGTCTGCGTCGCCGACGCCGGCGCCATCACCCAGATCCGCACCGCGGCCGGCACGGCGGCGGCGACCGACGCCCTCGCGCTCGCGGACGCCGATCGCCTGACCCTCATGGGGCACGGTCACCAGGCCAGCGCCCATATCGAGGCCCTGGCGCGGGTGCGGCCGCTGCGGGAAGTGCGCGTTTGGGGGCGATCTTTCGAACGCGTCCTGGTCTTCTGCGAACAGATGTCGGAGGCGACGGGGCTTGCCGTGGTCGCCGTCGAGGACGCTCGCGAAGCCGTCGCCGACGCCCACATCGTCTGCACCGTGACCGGCGCCGTCGAGCCGGTTCTGATGGCCGAATGGCTGACGCCGGGCACCCACGTGAACCTGGTCGGCGCGAGCGTCGCCTCGGCCGCCGAGGCCGAGGCCGCGGTGGTGTCGGTCGGCCGCTACTTCGTCGAAAGCCGGGAGTCGGCGCACAATGGCGCGGGCGAGTTCCTGCGCGCCATCGCCGCCGGTCTGGTGGACGGCGATTGCATCGCCGCCGAGATCGGCGAGGTGTTCGCCGATCCAAAGGCGGGGCGTCGGTCGGCGTCCGAGATTACCGTGTACAAGTCGATCGGCCACGCCGTGCAGGACCTGGCGGCGGCGGCCTATCTCTACGAGCAGGTGCGATGACCCTGAGAACCCGTCTGCTGGCCGGACTGGCCGCCGTCCTCCTGCTGGCGCCGGCGGGAACCAGCCTTGCCCGCTCCACGCCATCCCTCGACCTGCGCCTGACGCCGAGCCGGATGGACACGGCGGAGGGCAGGGGCGGCCTGGGCGTCGAGATGCGGTTCTCCGAACTGTCGGTCCAGGCCGGCGCGCCGCTGCTGACCCTGCCGCTGGTCATCGCCAACACGGCCACGGTCGCCGACACCCTGACCGGGCTGAAGGCCTCCGACGCTGACGGCGAGATCCCCCTGACGATCAAGGACGACCCCGCCACGGGGATGGTCTGGTCGCGCCACTGGCTAGCCGGCCGGGCGACCCGTGGTCCCGTCGTGGTCCGCTACGTCGCGCCGGTCGACAACACCCCGCCCACCCGAGGCTCGGGCCCGCCCTACGCCCTGCGCACCGAAGGCGGCGGGGTTTCGGGCGTCGGCAACACCTTCGTCCTGCTGCCCGAGGACCAGGTCGTGCGCCGCATCCGCCTCAGCTGGGACCTGGGCGCCTTGCCGGAGGGCTCGACGGCGACCTCCAGCTTCGGCGAGGGCGACGTCGCCTTGCCGGACGGTCTCGCCGGCCAGCTGGCCTCGACCGTGTTCATGGCCGGACCGATGAAGCGCGAGCCGGCGGCCGTGTCCGAGACCGGTTTTTCGGCCGCCTGGATGGGGGCGCCGCCGTTCGATCCCGCGCCGCTGATGGCCTGGACCAACCGCCTGCACGGCTGGATGAGCGGCTTCTTCCAAGACAAGGCGGTTCCGCCGTACCGCGTCTTCCTGCGCTATAACCCGATCAACGCCGGCGGCGGCACGGCCCTGACCCGCTCGTTCCTGACCACCTATGGCGCCGACACCAAGGGCGACAGCCTCAAGGGCACGCTGTCGCATGAGATGGTCCATACCTGGACCGACTCCGACGCCGGCCAGTGGTACGGCGAGGGGATCGCCGTCCACTATCAGGGCCTGCTGCCGTTCCGGGCCGACCTGCTGTCGGCCGACGAGTTCCTGGAAGACCTCAACGAGACCGCGCGGCGCTACTACGCCAATCCGCTGAACGGCACGCCTGACGGCGAGATCGCGCCGCGCTTCTGGGAGGACAGCCGCATCCGGGTGCTGCCCTATGATCGGGGCGGGCTGTACTTCGCGGTGCTGGACGGCAAGATCCGTCGCGCCAGCGGCGGCAAGCGCTCGGTCGACGATCTGGTGCTGGAGATGAACCGCCGCTTCGCCGCCGGTCAGAAGGCCGACGACGCGGCCTGGATCGCGCTGGTGACCGGCGAACTGGGCGAGGACGGCCGCAAGCTGCACGAGGCCATGCTGGCGGGCGGCCTGATGCTGCCGCAGCCCGACGACTTCGGACCCTGCTTCACCCGCACGACGGCCAAGGTGCGTCGGTTCGAACTGGGCTTCGAGCCGAAGTCGCTGGTCGGGACGACAAAGACGATCCGTGGCCTGATCCCGGGTTCAGAGGCGGCCAAGGCCGGGCTGCGCGACGGCGACGTCGTCACCTACGCGGTGGCGCTGGACGGCGTGCAGGGCGATCCGGCCGCGACCCTGACCCTGAAGGTCACCCGCGGCGGCAAGACCTTCCCGCTGACCTACCTGCCGCGCGGCGAGCAGGCGGAGGTCTATCAATGGGCCCGCAAGCCCGGGACCGAGGGGATGAAATGCGTCTACTGATCACTGCGCTGCTGGCAGCCTCGCTCGCCGGACCGGCCGCCGCTCAGGCGCCGGCCACCATCAAGGACGGCTTCTCGCTGGCCGTGACCGGCGACCTGATCGGGCCCGAACATCCCATCACCGGCCTGGGCGATCCCGGCACGCTGCGGATCCAGACGCTGCTGTCGGGCGCCGATGCGGCCTTCGGCAACCAGGAAGGCGCGGTCTTCGACTTCGACAAGTTCCCCGGCTGGCCGGCGGCCCAGAACGGCGGCGGCACGCCGATCAACGACGCAGCGGTGGCGTTCGACCTCAAGGCCTTGGGCTTCAAGGTCATGTCCATGGCCAACAACCACGCCACCGACTTCGGCGTCGAGGGCATGGCTTTGACGGAGCGCGCGCTCGACGCGGCCGGCGTCGTCCATGCCGGCACGGGCGACAGCCTGACGGCCGCTCGCGCGCCGGCCTACGCCAAGACGGCGCGCGGAACGGTGGCCCTGGTGTCGTTCGCCGGCACCTATACCGACATCTCGCTGGCCGCCGACGCCAATCCGGCCCGAGGCTTTCGCGCCCGGCCAGGCCTAGCCCCGCTGCGTGCGCGTGAACTGCAGCGCGTGACGTCCGAGCAGATGCGGACCCTGCGCGAGATCGCCGCCCGCTCGGCGACGCCCGACGCGACCAAGAACCCGGAAGTGTTCAACGCCGCCAAGACCGGCGATGAACTGACCATCGGCCGCACGACCTTCCGTGTCGATGAGCGCCCGGGTCTCAGCTACGACCTCGACGCCGGCGATCGGGGCGCGGCCCTGGCCAGCGTCAGGGAAGCGCGGAGCAAGGCCGATCTGGTGGTGTTCTCGATCCACGCCCACGAAACGGCCTCGTCGGATCCGGAGGACATCCGGCCGGCCGACTACATGCGGCCGCTGTTTCACGAACTGATCGACGCCGGCGCGGACGCGGTGGTGCGTCATGGCCCGCACGCTTTGCTGGGCGTCGAGATCTACAAGGGGCGGCCGATCTTCTACGGCATGGGCAGCCTGATGTTCCAGGTCGGCGACAAGAACCGTCAGTTCCGCGGCTTCACCCTGCCGGCCGAGTGGTACGACGGCGCGGTGGCGGTCAGTGAGTATCGCAACGGCCGCGTCGCGGTGATCCGCATCCATCCCTTCGTGCAGAACCTGCAGGACGACCGCTTGCTGGGCACGCCCAAGTCGCCCTCGCACGAGGACGCCCAGCGGATCCTCAAGCGCATCCAGGCCGCCTCCATGCAGTTCGGCACGCTCATCGACATCGAGGACGACGTCGGCGTCATCCGCGTGGCGGCGGAGCGCTGAGGTGAGGCTGGCGCGGCGGGAGACCCTGGCCGGGCTTGGCGCGCTGGCCCTGGCCCCGAAAGCCCTGGCGCGCGAGGCGTCGGTCCCGGATCTGGCCCTCTACCAGCCGATCCGCGACGAAGGCCTCAACCGCGGCCAGGCCATGACCTACGCCGCCAGCCTGGTCGACGAGGTCGGCGCACGGCTGATGGGGTCGCCCAACATGCGCCGCGCCCATGATTGGGCGCTGGCGCGGATGCGGGCGCTGGGTCTCCGCGATCCCCGGCTCGAGCCGATCGGTCCGTTCGGCCTTTCCTGGCGACAGACCCTGGCCTGGATCCGGATGACCGCCCCCGACAAGGCCCAGTTCGTCGCGGCGGCCAGCCCCTGGTCGGTGGCGACGCGTGGCGCGATCGCCGGCCAGGCGGTCGCCGCGCGCCTGGACAGCGACGAGGATCTCCAGCGTGCCAAGGGAACGCTGTCCGGCCGGGTCGTGCTGCTGGGACCGCCCAAGTCCACCGCCGGCGAAGGTCCGCCCGTCGTCCGCTACAGCGACGAGGCCGTGCTGAAGGGCGACGCCGCCGAGGCCGTCCGCGCCTACTACCGCACCGTCGCCGAAAGACGGGCGCGCCAGGGACGCGAAGGGCTGTTCAAGGCCCGCCGCAACGCCTTCCTGGCGGCCGAGGGCGTGCTGGCCGTGGTGATCGACGGCGGCGGCGCCGAGCCGGGCGCCGTGGTCGTCGACGGCTCCGAGCTCGGCGGTCGCCCCTGGCTGTCGGCCGAGCGGCCCGCCTTTCCGGCGATCTATGTCGATGGCGCGGCCTATGCCCGATGCTGGCGCTTGGCTGAGGCCGGGGCGCCGCCGCGGCTGGAACTGGAGATCGCCACCGAGGAGGGCGCTTCCGACGAGCCGGGCTACAACGTCGTGGCCGAGATGCCGGGCCGGGATCCGGCCCTGAAGGCGCAGGTGGTCCTGGCCGGCGCGCACCTCGACAGCTGGGCGGCGGGCGTGGGCGCGGCCGACAACGGCGCGGGCGTGGCCGCGACCCTGGAGGCGGTTCGCATCCTGCGCGCCGTCGGCGCCAGGCCCCGCCGCACCATTCGCGTCGTGCTCTACGGCGGCGAGGAGCAGGGGCTCTATGGCTCCGAAGCCTATGCGAAGCAGCGCCTGGGCTGGGTTCCGCGCTCCACCGCGCCCGAGCAGGCGGCCCTGGCGGTCGAGGGGCGACGGGCCAAGGTCGGTCCGTTGCGCAAGGGGCCGGAGTACGAGGATTTCGCCGTCGCCTTCAACCTGGACGGCGGCTCGGGTCGGATCCGGGGTGTCTTCACCGGCGGCGACCCGGCCCTGGCCGAGCTCTATCGCGCCTGGATCGCGCCCTTGAAGGACCTGGGCGTGCTGGCGGTCTATGACGGTCCGCACTGGCCGGCCGACCAGTCGACCTTCACCGAGATCGGCCTTAGGGGGATCTCGTTCCTGCAGGATCCGCTCGACTACGACAGCCGGGCGCACCACACGAGCCTCGACACCCTGGAGCGGCTGTCGCCCGCCGACTTGGCGCAGGCCGCGACGGTGCTGGCGATCTTCCTGATCAACAGCGCCGACGCCTGAACCCGCGCGATTATCGCTCGACATGAGGGGGCGGGACGATTGAAGCGTATAGGGTGGTGTCGAGGGCCTGGGAAACGGACATGAGCGAAGAGCTCGACCATCTGATGGAAGTGATGCGGCGCCGGCCGTCGGCGCGGCTGGACGGCCTGGAAGGGCGCGTCTGGGCGCGCATCGACGCCCTGCGTCAGCCGTCGGGGATGCTGCTGACGCCGCTGCGCGCCGCATCGGTGGTGGCCGCCCTCGGGATCGGCATGATCGGCGGCAGCCTCGCCACGACCTCGACCACGAGCAAGCCGCTGGAGATCGCGGCCTTCTCGGTCGACGCCCACCTGGCGCCGTCGACCCTGCTGGACGGCCGCTAGATGGCGATCTCGCGCGGCGCCGTATTGACCGTGGTGCTGGCCTTGGCGGCCGGTATCGGCGGCGGGTGGCTCGGCTCGGGACATCTGCTCCCGAAGCGCGAGGCGCCGTCGCTCCACGATGTCGTCCACAACGAACTGAAGCTGACCAGCGAGCAGGACCGCCGCATCGAGGCGCTGGAGCAGGACTTCGCCGTGCGCCGCCGCGCGCGGGAAGCCGAGCTCCGGGCCGCCAACGCGCAACTGGCCGCGGCCATCCAGGCGCGCCACGAGTACACGCCTGAGGTCGCCGCGGCGGTCGAGCGCTTCCACGTCGCGATGGGCACCCTGCAGAAGGAGACCGTCGAGCACGTGCTGGCCATGCGCAAGGAGCTGACCCCGGCGCAGGCGGCCAAGTTCGATCGTCGCGTCAGCGAAGCGCTCACGCCCGAAACCCCGTGACCCGGTCATCCGGTGACGACGAGGACGGCGCGCTGGCCCGCAGGGCGGCGCAAGGCGATGATCTCGCCTTCAGCCTGCTCATGCGTCGTCACAAGGGTCGGCTGCACGCCTTCGCCCGTCGTCACCTGGGCGACGCCGACGCCGCCCTCGACGTCGTTCAGGAAAGCTTCGTCGCCGCCTGGAAGGCGCTGGATCGCTACGATCCCTCGCGCCCTTTCTCGACCTGGCTTTCCGCCATCGCCCTGAACAAGTGCCGCGATCGCGGCCGTCGCCTGAAGGTGCGGCGGCTGATCCTCGGCGAGCGCTCGATCGACGCGCCAGGAACGCCGGACTACGCCGATCCGGCCGAAGGTCCCGAAACCCAGGCCCTGCGCTCGGAACAGCTGGTGCGTCTGGAGCGCGCGATCGCGCGGCTTCCCGACCAGCTCAAGGAGCCGCTGATCCTGACCGGCCTGGAGGGGCTGTCGCAACAGGAGGCGGCCGATCTGCTCAGGATCAGCGTCAAGGCCGTAGAGACGCGCGTCTACCGGGCGCGCCGGCGGTTGACGGAGTGGCTCGCCGAGACCTGAAACAATTTGCCAGGAGGTTGAGGGAAGGGCGGATCATGCGCGTAGCATGGAGCGAGACCGCGTCGCAGCCCCGAGGGGCTGGCCCGGCGCGCCGTACGAAGGACCAACATGCGTATCTCCCGCGGAGCCCTGGACCGCCGCCGCTTTCTGCAATCCCTGGCGATCCTCGGCGGCGGCGCGGCGCTGGCCGAACTGCTGCCCGCCTGGGCGCGTCCCGCGGCGGCGGCCGAACGCTCGCCCGCGGCCCTGACGGGCGAGGACATCCGGCTGACGATCGGCCACACGCCCGTTTCGGTGGATGGCCGCACCAGCCATGCGGTCACCATCAACGGAACCGTCCCCGGTCCGCTTATCCGGCTCAAGGAAGGCCAGACCGTCCGCCTGCACGTCAGCAACGGCCTGGACGAGGAGACCTCGATCCACTGGCACGGCCTGCTGGTGCCGTTCGAGATGGACGGGGTGCCGGGGGTCAGCTTTCCGGGCATCAAGCCCGGCGAGACCTTCGTCTACGAGTTCAAGGTCCGGCAGTCGGGCACCTACTGGTATCACAGCCACTCGGGGCTGCAGGAGCAGATCGGGCACTATGGCCCGATGATCATCGACCCGGCCGGCGAGGATCCCGTCGCGTTCGATCGCGAACACGTCGTCGTGCTTTCCGACCACAGTCGCATCCACCCGCACCAGATCTTCCGCCGCCTCAAGCAGCAGAGCGGCGCCTTCAACTTCCAGCGCCAGACCATCGCCGGCCTGCTGAAGGGCGAGGACCAGACCCTGGCCGAGCGCCTGGAATGGGGTCGGATGCTGATGGATCCGACCGACATCTCCGACGTCACCGGAGCGGCCTATACCTTCCTGATCAACGGCCGGGGCCCCCAGGACAACTGGACGGGCCTGTTCACGCCCGGCGAGCGGGTGCGGCTGCGGTTCATCAACGCCGGCGCCCAGTCGGTGTTCAACGTCCGCATTCCCGGGCTGAAGCTGACCGTGGTGGCCTCCGACGGCCAGCATGTCCGGCCCGTCGAGGTCGACGAGTTCCAGATCGGCAACGCCGAGACCTACGACGTCATCGTCCAGCCGGTCGAGGACAAGGCCTTCACCATCGTTTCGGAGTCGGTCGACCGCTCGGGCCTGGGGCGGGCCACGCTCGCCCCGCGGCCGGGAATGAGCGCCGAGGTCCCGCCGGTGCGCAAGCGGCCCCTGGCCAACATGCGCGACATGGGCATGGACATGAGCGGCATGGACCACGGGGGCATGAACATGTCGGGCATGGACCACGCGGCCATGGGCCACGCCATGCCCGCGGCCAAGCCCGCTCCCGGCATGGCCCCGCCGCGCGCCCGGGGCGGCGATGTGATGGCCAAGGGCGACATGGGCGGCATGGACATGTCCATGCGCAATCCCGACAACGCCCCGCAGGTCCCGCTCGGTCCGGGCGTGCAGATGCTGTCGCCCATGGCGGTGGACCGCACGGCCGAGCCCGGTCAGGGGCTGGAGAGCGTGGGCCATCGGGTGCTGGTCTATCGCGATCTTGTGGCGCTGGAGGCCAATCCCGACCAGCGCGCGCCGGAACGGTCGATGGAGATCCACCTGACCGGCAACATGGAACGCTTCATGTGGGGCTTCGACGGACGCAAGTTCAGCGACAGGCCGCCGCCCTATGTGTTCCGGCACGGCGAGCGCGTGCGGGTCGTGCTGGTCAACGACACCATGATGGCCCACCCGATCCACCTGCACGGCCACTTCTTCGAACTGGCCTTCGGTCCGGCCGGGCATATGCCGCGCAAGCACACGGTGATCGTGCTGCCGGGCGGCCGGGTCGCCTTCGACTTCACGGCCGAGGCCGGCGACTGGGCGTTCCACTGTCACATGCTCTACCACATGCATGCGGGGATGTTTCAGGTCTTCAGCGTGCGGGACGGCCAGGGGGAGGGCGCGCGATGAAGGCCTCCCTGATCGCCGTGCTGCCCGTGTTGTGGGCCGGTCCCGCCCTGGCCCAGCACGACCATCACGCGCCCGCGACCACGTCGGCCGATCCCCATGCCGGCCATGACATGGGCGCGCCCGACCCTCATGCCGGTCACGACATGGGGGCGATGACGGCCGAACCGTCGATGGAGCCGCCGCCGCTTCCCGATCGCGAGACCGCCGCCCCGCCGGCCCCGACCGATCACCTGGCCGACCGGATCTTCGATCCCGCCGCGATGGAGCAGGCGCGCGCGCTGCTGCGCCAGGAGCACGGCGGGGCCCAGGCCTCGCAGGTGATGCTCAACCTCTTCGAATACCAGGCCCGCTCGGGCGCCGACGGCTATCATTGGGCCGGCGAGGCCTGGTTCGGCGGCGACATCGACCGCCTGGTCATCAAGTCGGAAGGCGAGGGCGACCGTCACGGCGTCGAGAGCGGCGAGGTGCAGGCGCTCTATTCGCGGGCCATGGGCCTCTACACCGACCTGCAGGTCGGCGTCCGCCAGGACCTGGAGCCCAAGTCACGAACCTATGCGACCATCGGGTTCGAGACCCTGCTGCCCTACTGGATCGAGGCCGAGGGCGCGGTGTTCGTGTCCAACAAGGGCGATGTGCTGGCCCGGGCCGAGGGGGCGATCGACTGGCGCCTGACCCAGCGCCTGATCCTGCAGCCTCGCGCCGAACTCAACTTCGCCGCCCAGGACGTGCGCGAAACTGGCACAGGATCGGGCCTGTCCGACGCCGAGTTTAGCCTTCGGCTTCGCTACGAGGTGCGGCGCGAGTTCGCTCCCTATGTCGGCGTCACCTGGGGGGGGCGGTTCGGCCGCACCGCCGACTACGCCCGGGCCGACGGGGAGGGGGCCTCCGACACCGGCGTGGTGTTCGGTCTCCGGGCCTGGTTCTAGCGCCCCACAGTCATTGGTTCACGGAGTAAGCTCATGAAAGTTCTCGCCATCGCGGGCGGCTTTGTCGCCCTGGCTCTTCTCGCCCAGCCGGCCGCGGCCCAGGACGATCACGCCGGTCACGCGGGCCATGCCGCCCCCGCCGCCGCCTCGGTGATCGAGGCCGTCGGCGTGGTGCGCGCGATCGACGCCAAGGCCGGCAAGGTCACCCTGGCGCACGACGCCATCCCCGCCCGCAAGTGGCCGCCGATGACCATGGCCTTCAAGGTCGCCGACCCGGCCCTGCTCAAGGATCTCGCGGTCGGGACCAAGGTCCGTTTCAAGCTGGACGGCCAGATGATCGTCGGCTTGACCGCGCTCTAGGGGCTCGACCGCCCGCAGCGGGTCTCTCCCTCGCCCGCCGCCGGCGTGGCGAGGGCGGCGGATGTCGTAGAGGCGACGCCCGACTGTAACAGTCATTTCACACGAATCCTGCGGGGCAGCGGCTAGAAGGCGCATCGGTTGACGCGATGTTCGCTTGAGGATGCCCATGCTTAAACACCTTCTGGTCGCGGCTTCGCTGTCGCTGGCGGTGTGCTCTCCCGCCCTGGCCCAAGGCGTCTCGCCGACGCCCGCGGCCAAGAGCTCGCAGGCCTCGCCGAAGGCCAAGAACGTCATCCTCTTCCTCGCCGACGCGGGCGGCGTGCCGTCGGTGAACGCCGCCAGCCTGCTGGGCTACGGCGAGCCCCTGAAGCTGCATATCCAGACGTGGCCGAACCTGGGCCTCAGCGAGACCTCGCCGGTCGACCTGTTCGTGTCGGACTCGGCCAACGGCATGTCCTCGATCATGACCGGCGTGAAGACCCGCAACGGCGTGATCAGCCAGTCGCCCGACGCGGTGCGCGGCAAGGTCGACGGCGCGCCGACCAAGACCCTGCTGGAGTATGCCGAGCAGCGCGGCCTGCGCACCGGCATAGTCACCTCCGAACCGATCACCGACGCCACGCCGGCCGCGACCTACGCGCATTCGAACGATCGCGAGAAGTGGGGCGAGATCTTCCCGCAGGCCTTCGCTCCGCGCTTTGGCGACGGCGTCGACGTGATGTTCGGCGCGGGCCGCAGCAAGATCGGCGAGCAGCTGATCGCGCGCGGAAGCGGTTTCGACCAACTGGCCAAGGCCCATGGCCGACCGATCTACGCGCGGCTCGAAGATGCTTCCCCGACCAACGCCCGGCCGGTGGTGGTGGCCGACCAGATCGACGTTCGCGCGGCCGCGCTTCGGGCGCTCGACCTGCTGCAGTCCTCGCCCAAGGGCTATCTGCTGGTGATCGAGTGGGACGCCCACACCGACGACCCCCGCAAGGGCCTGCAGAACATCGTGGACCTGGACAAGCTGATCGCCGAGATCGAAGGCCGGGTCGACCTGAAGGACACCCTGCTGTTGTTCACCGCCGACCACTCGTTCGGCCTGCAGGTCGACGGCGGTCGCCGTGGCGAGCCCGTGCTGGAAGGCTACGACGCCTGGAAGGCCGCGGGTAAGGACGAGGACGTCGTCCGCCTCAAGAACGTGATGGTCAACCGCAGCCATACCGGCGAGGAGGTCGTTGCGTTGGCGACCGGCGCGGGCGCCGAGCGCGTGCGTGGCTACTTCCCCAACACCCACCTGTTCCAGATCATGATGGACGCCTGGGGCTGGAAGCCGGACGCGGCCGACTAGGACAGCGTCCAGCCGCGTCCGTCGGCCTTGGCCGATACGCTGTGCAGGCGAGCGACCGCCCTTGCGAAGGCGGCCGTGTCGCCCGCCTCGAACACGCCGTCGATCTGCAGGCGGCCCAGCGACGGGTTCAGGATCCGCAGCGGCGCTGGGCTGTAGCGGTTCATCTCGGCGACCGCCTCGCTCAACGAGGCGCCGACGAAGCTGATCCGGCCGTGGTTCCAGTCGTCGATTCGCCCGGCCTGGGCGACCAGGATCGGGCCCGGCTCGCCTGTCGGCGCAAGACGCACGGCCTGGCCCGGGCGTAGTCGCACAAAGGCCTGCGATCCCTCCTGCGCGGGACCTGCCGTCACGCCGCCTTCGAGCAGGTCGACCTGGGTGAAGTCGGCCTGGCGATAGACGTTGAAGCGGGTGCCGGTGACGCGGATGCGCCCGCCCTGGCTCAATACGTCGAACGGCGCGCCGTCGCGATGGACGACGGCGAACAGGGCTTCGCCCGACTCCAGCAGGACTTCGCGCCGGTCGCCGCCGAACCTGGCGGTCAGGCGCGTGGCGGTGTTCAGCGTCACCCGCGAACCGTCGGGCAAGGTCACCGTGCGCCGTTCGCCGACGGCGGTCTCGTAGGCGACGGGACGCTGGCGCCAGAGCAGCACGCCGCCCAAGGCGAAGCCCGCGGCCAGCGCTCCGCCGGCGATCAGGCCGCGGCGGTTCAGCGCCGAGTTGTCGGCCTTGGGGGCGTCCAGGGCGAAGTCGGCGGCGTCGAGCTGGCCCAAGGCGTCCCAGACCTCGCCGATCTGGCCATGATCGGCGCGCGGCGACGCGGACGGGTCCTGCTCCTCGCGCAGGCGGTCGGCGACGAAGGCGTCGGCCTCGGCGTCGCGCGGCGGGCCACGAAACGGGATTACTGTTCGAACCATCCACAATCCTTCAGCCTGTAGCGGCAGCGGGCGAGCGCGTCGGCCATCAGGCGCTGGGTCGTCCGCAGCGGGGTGCGCGTGCGGGCGGCTATTTCAACCAGGGTCAGCCCCTCGACGCGATGCATCATCAGCACCATGCGCTGGTCGCGGGGGAGGGCGGCGATGGCGCGCCGCAGCAGGTCGGCGTTCTGCTGCCAGCGCAGTTCGTCGAAGGGCGAGGGGCCCTCGTGGGCCAGGTCCTCGGGCAGTTCGACATGCCGGTCGCCGCCACGGCCCAGTCGTCGGCGCCGCAGGTCGCGCGCGACGCTGTCGGCGGTCTTGAAGACATAGGTGGCGTTGAACTCGGGCGGCGGGACGCCAGCCGCCAGCCGGGTCAGTCGCAGATAGATGTCCTGCAGCGCGTCCTCGACATCGGCGGCGATCAGAAAGCGGCCGAGGTGCCGGCGCAGGCGCGCATCGAACCGCTGCACGAGATCGGCCACGATCGCGGCGGCCGGTGCGGCTGGCTCGGGGGCTCTCATCGGTGGGTCGACGCCGTCAAACATTCGCACTGGTTCACGCCTCTACTTCAAGGAACGCAGCGCTGTCGACATGCCGCCAAATCAGATGGGCCGATGTCATGAATCCATTGCAGCCCGGCCATAGAAGCCGCCCAGCAGCGGGTTCTCATACGGATCGTCCCACATGGGCGGTGGCTGTCGTCACGCTTTTCTTCGGCTCATGGGAAGCGCGGCGCTGTTCGCCGCGATCGCGCCGAGCGCGGCCCGGGCGGGCGATCGCATCCCGACCTTCGACGTGCCCGCCCAGCCGCTGGCCTCGGCCCTGCGCGAACTGGCGCGCCAGAGCCGGGTCCAGGTGCTTTTCTCGGCCAAGGACATGGAGGGGCGGCGCAGCCGGGCCGTCGCCGGTCGTATCGAGGTCTGGCGCGCCTTCGACATGGCCCTGGCCGACGCCGATTTCGAGGCGCGCCGCGTGGACGGCAGAACCTTCGTCATCGCCGCCCAGGCGCGGCCTCGCCTGTCGCACCGGATGGCGCCTGATCCCGAGCCCTTCTCGACCGCCGAGCTCGCGCCGCTGCTGGTGCTGGGGGCGCGCTCGGACGTCGACACCGTCACGCGCCGAATGGCGATCGACATGGCCGAACTCGCGCCCGTGCGCCGCCTGACCCGCGACGACATGGAGCGCGGCGGCGCGCAGAACCTGTCCGAGGCGCTGGGCGACCTGCCGGGCATGACGGTGATCAACACCGGCCGCTCCTTCATCGGCGGCATCGACTCGGCCTCGCGGGGGGAGGGGCTCTACGCCGGCTATCGCGGCCTCAACGCCGAGTACAACCTCACCATGATCAACGGCGTGTCCGTGGCCCAGGGACTGCCGTACTCGCGCGGGGTGCAGTTGAATCTGCTGCCCCCCGGCGCCTTCCAGACCGTTGTCGCCCACAAGACCGGCCGGGCCGACCTGGACGGCGACTTCATCGGCGCGGCGCTGGATTTCCAGACCCCGGGGTCGGCGGATATCTCGCAATCGCCCCGCACCGTCGTGACATGGGGCGGGCGACTGGAGACGCGGGCGCGCGACTACGGACGTTCGGGCCTGGGCGGACAAGTCCAGGTCGAACACAGTCGCCGTTTCGGCGCCGAGGGGCAGGTCGGGCTGTACCTCGCCGCGGCCTATGAGGATCGGGTTTTCCTCAATTCGGAACTGGCCGGCGTGATGGCCGCGCAGAACGACCGGGGGTGGGCGTACGCGGTCTCGGGCTCGGCGGCGGGCGGGCCGGTTGATCCCGACCGGCCGCAGGACAACCTGGTCCAGACAAGCCTCAACGTCGGCGTGTCCAGCGGCGGCAGTCGCCTGCAGAACTATGGGCTGGCGATGGACTGGCGCGTCCGGCCCGGCCTGGACGTGCGGCTGAACGCCACCCACGCCCGCGCCGACACCGAGCAGAACTCGACCTTCAGCCAGGTGGTCAGCGGTCCCCAGAACTGGATCGACGACGGGACGGGCGCCTTTCGACTGTCGGTCCAGGACCTGTCGACGCGGGTCTGGTACGAGACCAATCCCGACACGGTGTCGCTGTCGACCGCCAGCCTTTCGGCCGACCTCGTCTCGGGGCGCTGGCGCCTGTCGCCCTATCTCTTCGCCAGCCATGGTCAAAGCGCCAGGCCCGACCACCTGGAAGCCTCTGCCTGGGTCAACCAGAACGACGGCTACAACACCGGCCAGCTGCCGCGGGCCTTCGGCGGCGTGACCGTGGTCTATCGCGACGGCCTGCCGGTTCCCCAGTGGCCCCGGAGCGTCTTCGACGACCTGAACAGCGCCGGCCGCGTCCTGCTGGCCCGCCGCGCGGGCCAGCGCACCGAGCAGTTCAGCGACCAAGCGCGGTATGGCGGCGGCTTCGGGCTGGCCTTCTCTCCGGCGGCGGGGCCGTGGCGCAGTTTTCGCGCGGGCGCCAAGATCAGCCGGAGCGATCGGGACCTGACCGACCGCAACTGGACCAACGCCTTCTTCGCCGACATCTACCAGAAGGCCGGTCTGACCTGGGAGGCGCTGGGCATCGCCAAAGGGACCTACGCTCAGGTCTTTCCGGGGCTCTACGACTGGTCGATCCCGCGGATCGATCATGATCGGCTGGCGGCCTACTTCCGGGCCAATCGCACGGCCGAGAGCTTCGACAGCTGCGGCGGTCTCTATGTCAACAATCTCAACTGCAACAGCCAGTCGGGCGATGAGACGGTCCGGGCGCTCTACGTCATGGCGACCCGCGCGGTCGGGGGCTGGGAGGCCCAGTTCGGGCTTCGCCACGAGCATACCGAGATCCGCAACCGCTTCTGGGTCCTGCCCGACATCAGCCAGGTCGAGACGGCGGGTGACTGGGGCGCCAGCCGCAGTCGCTACGACAAGCTGCTGCCCAGCGTGAACCTGTCCTATCGTCCCGACGACCGCGGCGTCTGGCGGGCGAGCGCGTGGCGGGCCTACAGCCGCCCGGCCTTCATGCAGTTGGCCGGCGGGGTGAGGACCGCGACCGTCGATGGGGTGACGACCGTGACGCGCGGCAATCCTGACCTCAAGAGCGCCGACGCCTGGAACTTCGACCTGTCGCACCAGCGCTGGCTGCCCGGGGGCGGCGTCCTGGGTCTGTCGGCCTACGCCAAGCACATCGACCACTACCTGTTCGAAAGCGGCTCCAGCTTGGGTGTCGAGGCGATCGCGGAGGAGGCGGCCGTGCGCGTGGTCACGCCGCGCAATGGCGGGCGGGGGCGGACGCGCGGCCTTGAGGTCGAGTGGTTCCAGCCCCTGGGCGACCCGCTGGGCCTGGACGGTCGGGCCAGCCTGGACGTCAACGCCAGCCGACAGTGGTCCCGGGTCGATCTTGGGGCGCGCCTGGGGCGCTGCCAGCCGATGATGAGCGCGCCCGAATGGCTGGGCAACGCCGAGCTGGCCTACAGCCGGGGCCGGGCGTCGGTCTATCTCAGCCTGAACTACACCGGGGCCTATCTTTCCGCCTACGACATCCTCGGCGCGGAGGGCGACTGGGACAATCAGTGGGTTCGTCCCGTCGCCAGGCTGGACGGACGCCTTCGATGGCGGCTGGACGAGCGAACCCGGCTCGACCTGATCGCGACCAACCTGACCGGAGGCTACAGTTATTGGGCGCATGTCGGTCGCGACAGCACCGCGCTGTCGGACGTGGTGGATTCCGGACGGCGCGTCGTCGTCAGCCTGCGCAGCGTGTTCTAGAGCCCCGCCGCGCGCAGCGCCCGTTCCAGGCCGGCTTCGCCCTCGGTGTCCAGCAACCCCCTGATCCTGTCCGCGCCCAGCCGCTCAAGCGCGGGGTTGCGCAGGCGAGTCCGGTAATCCGCGCCGTCGGCGACCGGGTGGCCGAAGCGCGAGGCCAGCCGGGCCAGGCCCGCATCGGCGGCATGGACGGCCGCCTCGGCGTGAAGCCAGTTGTCGTCGGCGGCGTTGCCGATCAGGCATTCGCGTGTCGGCGACACGGGATGCTCCCACTCGACCCGTGCGATGATCGCCGCCGCGTGCAGCCAGTCGGCCACCTTCCGCTGGTCGTCGCCGACCGGGGCGGCGTGGGCGCAGGCCTGGGCCAGGATCACGGCCGGCGGCAGGCGCCGGGCCATGGCTTCGGCCAGGCCCAGCACGTGATGCGCGCCGGCGCCGGCGATCTGGCCTTCGTGGGCCAGGGTGCCGTCGTCGCGCCAGGTCAGGACCAAAGCCTTGGCCCAGTCATGCCACAGCACCGCGCCGGTCAGGACGTCCCGGTCGACGCGAACGCCGCTCTCGGCCTCGTAGAGGTCGGCCAGCGCCAGGCCGGCGCGCAGGTTGAACGTCTCATGCGCGACCAGGCCGCCCGGCCAGTCGTGATGCGAGCCCGCGTTGCCGCCCGGCGCTCTGGAGATCGGTTGCGGCAGGGCGGGGCAGTCGGGCGTCTCGGCCAGCGGAGGAAAGACGGCGCGATGCTGCTGCTCCGCCTGCGCGGCGTCCGTCGGCGGGGGCAGCAGGCTTTTCTCGCGCAGGCGTCGCAGGATGCGGGCCTCGTCGGCCTGGGTGAGGCCGACCCGGTGGCGCACGCAAGGCTGCGGCCGCAGCGCGTCCAAGGTCTCGTTGCGCAGGTGCTCTTGAGCAAGGCCGCCCGCCGCGACGCGCAGCCGCTCCAGCGCCTCGGCGGTTCGCGGCGCCGGAACCGCCTGGGCGGCGAGGAGGAAGGCGGTCAGCGCGCCGATCATGCGGACCTCGTCCGTTTGTCAGGAAAAAGCAAAAGGCCCGGCTCGCGAGGGGAGGGCGAGCCGGGCCTTGGCCGACGCTTAGAAGTCGTACTTCAGCGTCAGCAGGGTGGTGCGGCCGGAATTGACCACGTCGGAGATGGCCAGGCTGTTCTGGCCGACATGGGACCAGTAGCTGTAGTTCTTGAACAGGTTGGACACCGACAGGTCGAGCACCACGCCGTTGCCGAAGTCATAACCCGCGTGCAGGTCGGTTCGACGGGTCGGGCGGGTCCAGTAGTCGAGGCCAGCCACGCGGTTGTAGGCCATGACGGTCTCGCCCGCGTAGTTCCAGTTCAGGTCGACCGTCAGGGCGCCCAGCACGTAGTTGAGCTTCAGGTTGGCCAGCTCGTCCGGCGCATTCTGCATCCGCTTCTTCTCGCCGCCGCCGATGTCGACCTGCGTCCACTGGCGGGTGTAGTTGGCGCCGGCGCCGAAGCCTGACAGCCAGCCCGGCAGCATGTCGAACTTCTGGTAGAGCTGGATCTCGACGCCCTTGACGTGGCCTTCGCCGCCGTTGGTCGGCGAGACGATGGTCACCCGGTCGAAGGTCTCGCCGTTGTACTGCGTGCCCCCCGTCGACTGGCCGCCGTTCACGGTGGTCGAGCCGTTGTCGTACATGTAGTCCGACAGGCGCTTGTAGTAGACGCCGACCATCGCATAGCCGCCGACGCTGTTGCGCCACTCGCCCGAGGCGTCGAAGTTCCAGGACTTCAGCGTCTTCAGGTCGGGATTGCCGCGGGTGACGGTGATCGAGTTGTCGCCGCGCGTGGTGGTTTCCGAACCGCCAAGCTGGACCAGGGCCGGGCGCATGTAGGCCCGGGTGATCGAGGCCCGGTACACCGCCTCATCGCTGGGGCGATAGTTGGCGAACAGGCTGGGCAGCCACTCGTTGTACTTGGTCGAGTTGGTCTCGAAGCGCCGGGCCTTGCTGTCGTTGTTCCAGTAGGTGTTCTCGATGCTGGTGTGCTCGTAGCGCAGGCCTGGAATGACCTCGAGCGCGCCCATGTCCCACTTGCCGGTCACGTAGGCGGCGGCGACGTTCTCGTCGCCCTTCAGCGTGTTGCAGTTGAGGTAGCAGAGGTCGGCCGCGGCGGCGCTGGCGTCGAAGTACTGGCGGAACAGCGAGACCAGGCGGTCGTGGTTCACCTTGGGCGCGCGGATGTCGTAGAGGCCCGGATAGACCGAGTCGAAGTAGCCCGAGATCAGGCCCAGCTCGTTCCACGTCACGCCCGGCTTGCCGAGTAGGTTGGCGAAGTGGTCGTTGGTCCAGTCGTGGCTGGTGACGCGGCGGTGGCTCTGGACGTACTTCACGCCGGTCTTGATGTAGGAGAGCGCTCCGTCGTCGAAGTCGCGCTGGACGTCGAAGCGGCCGCCGAACTTCTGCTGGTTGGAGAACTGCTCGGTCAGCTGGCCCGCCCGGCGCGCCAGCAGGGCGGTCCCGGAATTGTTGATGAGGTCGCGCTGCGCCTGGGTCAGGAGCGGCATCGGATAGCCGTCCTTGTTGTAGCCGATGAAGAGGCCGCTGTAGGGCGTAAGGAAGCCCGTGTTGAAGCGGTCGGACTGGTTGTTGCGGACCGAGGCCTCGATGTGGTCGGGACGGTCGTTGCCGCCTTCGGAGTAGAAGACCGACGGCGACAGGGTCCAGGCGCCGTGGCGCTTGATCCCGCCCAGGGTCACGGTGCTGAGGTCGGCGTCCTCGGGGTTGGTCGTGTACCACATCCGGACCGACGAATTGGTCAGGTTCAGGTCATAGAGGCCGGTGGCGGCGTTGAAGACGCGGGCGCGGTTCTGGACGAACTGGTTGAGGGTCGAGTTCTGCTCGGTTTCGGCGAAGGCGTAGGAGCCGCGCAGATAGAGATCCAGGCTGTCGTCCGGGCGCCAGTCCAGCGAGAAGTTGCCGCCATAGCGCTTGGTGTGGCCGGTCGAGACGCCGACGTTCAGGCCGGTCAGGGCGAGGTTCGCCTCCTTGTCCATGCCGGTCGGATTGACGCCTTCAGCCGAGTCCGTGGCCGAATGCAGATAGGCCCAGCCGCCGTCGTTCTGGGCGTTCATCAGGGCCGCGACCATCGAGTTGGCGAAGGTGCGCTTGTCGTAGAAGGCGCTGACATAGAGGCCGAACTGGTCGTTCTGGCCGAACCGGCTGGCGATCTCGCCGCTGATGCCGCCGCCCAGGCCGTCCTCGTCATAGGTGCGGGCGCGGCTCTCGACGCGACCGGCGACCGACAGCGAGGCGTAGCCGTCGCGGAAGCTGAAGGCCGAGGGGGTGATGAAGTCGATGGTGCCGCCGATGGCGTCGCCGTCCATGTCGGCGGTCGAGTTCTTGTTGACCACGATGGTCTTCAGGCCCGACGGCGGCAGTAGCGACAGCTGCACCTGGCGCGAATAGGGCATGCCCTGGGCGACGTTGACGCCGTTGATCAGGGCCAGGGTGAACTCCGAGTTCATGCCGCGCACGCCCACGAACATGCCTTCGCCGCGCGAGGCCCCGTCGACGCCGCCGAAGAACGAGTTGCCGGTGTTCTGCACGCTGATGCCGGGCAACAGGGCCAGGGCTTCGGCGACGTTGTGGACCGCGGTGTGCTCCAGATCGTCGGCCGACATCACGCTGACGGCGTTGTCGCTGGCCATCTGGGTGCGCATGGCGTCGTTGCGGGTGGCGACCACGGTGATGGCGGAGACCTCGGCGGAATCCGCCGTGGCGACGGGCGCGTCCTCGGCGAGGGCCTGGCTCGCGCCCAGCAGCGAGAAGAGCGCCATGGACGACGCGAGAAGCTTGGTTTTGAACGATAGCGTTTTCATCGACCGCAGGCCCTGAACCGGAGCAGAGATGCTCCCAAGCTCAAGGGACGCGGCGCGGCGCGAGGCGCGCCGGAATTTTATGAATACTTCACAGTCGGCCGAACGGTTTCGCCCGTCCGGCCGATGCGCCGCGGCTAGGGCAGGGCCGCAACGACCCTGCCGTCGGCGGCGCCGGCGGCCTGTCGTGGGCAGCCTTCGCCTTCGCAGGCCGGCCCCGTGGTCTCAAGGTTGGGTTCCGGATCCCAGTCGAGCGTGAAGTCGGGCGACTGGGTCACGTGCTTGAGCATGATCGAGCCTTCCTGCTCGATGGCGGGCAGCCGCTCGATCGTGAAGACCGCGCCGGTGAAGGTCAGGTCGTAGTTGGCCGACAGACCCAGGGTCCCCCGCGAGATCGCGTAGTCTCCCGGCGCCTCTCCGGCCGCCCGCGCGAGCAGGCCGCTGAACGAGTCGCCCGTGGCCAGGGACCCGACGGTGATGCGATAGGTCAGGGTCGGGTCGACCTGGCCGAACGGCTTGAACTGGCCGTCGGCGGACACCGTCACCTGGCGGCGCAGGATGTCGGCCAGATCGCCGCTCACCGCGCTCAGATCGTAGTTGGCGGCGTCGGCGCCGGCCAGCGTGACGCCGGAGGCCGTCACCGCCTTGTCCGAACCGGCGTTTCTGTCGGCGAAATTGTAGGTCCCCGCCGCCGAAACGGTGTCGCCGGTGACAAGGCCGGTCAGGGCTATCGATCCCGTGGCGGTGGTCGCGCCGTCATAGGTCTTGTTGTCGGCGGTCAGCGCGCCGGTGATGGACTTCTTGAGGATGTCGGCCTGCGCAGTGGACACGCCCGACAAGGTGTAGTTGGCGGCGTCAGCGCCGGACAAGGTCGTGCCCGAGGCGGTGACAATCTTGCCGCTGGCGGCGGTCTTGTCGGCGAAGGCGTAGGTTCCGCCGGCCGAAACCGTGTCGCCGGCGACCACGCCGGTCAGCCCGATCGACCCGGTGGCGGTGGTCGCGCCGTCATAGGTCTTGTTGTCGGCGGTCAGCGCGCCGGTGATGGACTTCTTGAGGATGTCGGCCTGCGCCGCAGATACGCCCGACAAGGTGTAGTTGGCCGCATCCGCGCCGGACAGCGTCGTGCCCGAGGCGGTGACCGTCTTGCCGCTGGCGGCGGTCTTGTCGGCGAAGGCGTAGGTCCCGCCGGCCGAAACCGTGTCGCCGGCGATCACGCCGGTCAGGGCGACGGACCCGGTGGCGGTGGTCGCGCCATCATAGGTCTTGTTGTCGGCGGTCAGCGCGCCGGTGAGGGTCTTCCTGAAGATCTCGGCCTGGGCGGCAGCCAGCGGCGCGAGCACGTAGTTGCCGGCGTCTGCGCCCGAGAGGGCGACGGCCGATGCCGTGACCGTCTTGCCCGCGCCGGCGTTGCGGTCGTCGAAGGTATAGGCGCCGGCGGCCGAGACGTCGTCGCCGGTCACCACGCCGCTCAGGGTGATGGCGCCGGTGGCGTTCGTGGTGCGATCATAGGTCTTGTCGTCGGCGGTCAGCAGGCCGCCCAGGGTCTTCGGGTCGATCCGCAGCGAGCCCACGCCGTAGGCGAAGCCGTAGTTGAGGTCCGAGGTCAGGCTGCCGCTGGCGGTCAGGACATAGGTCCCGGCGTTCTTGCTGGTCGCGCCCGAGACCACGGGCGTTCCCGACCAGGCGTCGGCCGCGGCGTCGCCGTTCTGCAGGCCGGTCACCGTCGCCGAGACCGACGGGATGGCGCCGTTGTAGGTCACGACCTGACTGACCGGCGTCACGCTCAGGATCGGCTGGTAGGCGTAGACGAAGCGGTTGCCGGCGTTGGGCGTCAGCGCGAAGGTTTCGGCCGAGAAGTCGTAGGCCGAGCCGTAGAAGGACTTTCCCGCCAGGCCGCCCAGGCTGTTGCCGGCCGTGGAGCCGGTCGGATCGCCGAAGGCCTGGGTGTAGATCAGCCAGCGCCCGCCGGCGTTGGTCGCGCTGACGGCGTCGGCGCCGCGTCCATTGGCGAACACTCCGTCGGAGGCCAGGATCACCGCGTCGCCCGCGCCGTCCGCCGCCACCTTGCCGTTGGCGGAGAAGGCCATTCCGCCATGCGAGGCCAGGGAGACGGTTCCGGTGCTGTGCACGGTTCCGTCGATGGTCAGGGCGTGATCGTCGATCAGCCGGAACCGGCCGCCGACGTTGCTGAAGTCGCCGAGCTGGACCACCTGGTTGGCCGCGCCGAAATCGGCGCCGCCGACCGACGAGCCCGTCAGTCTCTGGGCCGTGATGATCCCTGTCGCGGCCTGGCTGATGCTGCCGCCCGAGCGCAGGTCCACGGTCTGGCCCGTCGCGGTGATCGGGCCGTCGATGTCGAAGGCCGTCGTGCTGTTGAACGCAAAGCCGCCGGCGGCGACGCTGACGGCGTCAAGCCGGGCCACCTCGTTGACGCCCAGCAGCGTGACGCCGGTTCCCGAAACGACGCCCAGCGAAGCGGCCTTCAGCACGCCCTGCTGGGCGATGTCGGTGGCCGCCTCCAGCGACAGCGCGCCGCTGGCCTCGATCACGCGGCCGGGCGCAGCGTCGCCAAGGCGCAAGGCCCCGGACCCCGAACTGACCAGGAGGTCGCCGTCGACATCGGCGGAGACCAGCCGCGTGTCGCCGCCGCCCCTGACCTCGGAGGCGCCGCCCGCCGTCAGCTGGCCGATCGTCAGCGGGCCGCTGGAGACGACCACAGTGACGGCGTCCCGGGCGGCGAGGGTCGTGAGGGTCGTGTCGGTGCGATCCAGGTGGACCCCGACCTTGCCGTTGGCGCTCGAGGCCTCCACCACCGTGCTGGCTCCCGCCGAGGTGACCAGATTGGCCGTGGTGACAGCGCCGGGCGTCGCCGCGCCGAGGGTCACGTCGCCGTTCGCAGATTGCACGAGCAGGCTGTTGCTGCCGGTTCCGGTCAGGACCGCCGCGCCCAATCCGGCCGCGCCGGTTGCGGCGGAGACCTCGATCAGGTCCGCGGCCTTGGCCGAGACGAGGGTCATGCCGCCGACGCTGGCGGTGGCCCGGACTTGCCCGGTCGCGGCGTTCAGCGCGCCCAGCTGGCCGCTGGCGGCGGTTACGCGAATGTCGCCGTTGTCGCTGGTGATGTCGCCGCCGGTGACGCCGCCCACCGCGGTGAGGGTGATGTCGCCGCCATAGCGCATGGAGGCGCCCGTGAAGTCGAGGTCGCCGACCTTGTCGTCGATCGTCCAGTCGCCGGCCTTGGCGCCCAGAGGGCTGAGGGCAGCGATCGAGAACCCGCCGCCGGCCAGGACATAGTCGCCGCCGACCGTGACGTCGCCGGCCACGTTCACCTGTCCGGTTCCGCCGTCCAGGGTCACCGATCCGTCGCCGGCGACCGTGTCGAGCGCGACACCCTGGCCGCTCACGTCGATGTCGCCGTCGCCCAGCCCCGAGCCGGCGCTCAGTTGCGCCAGGCCCAGGACCGCGCCGTCCTGGGCGACGATGGTCAGCTTGCGGTCGGCGTGGATCGCCGCGGTTCCCAGGTCGAGGTCGCCGAGGGTGTCGGTGATGGCGACGTCGCGGATGACGCCGTTGAACAGGGTGGGGGTCAGGGCGTCGCCGAGGAAGGCCTGGGCGGTGATGGCGTAGTCGCCGCCGCTGGTGATCGTGGAGCCGGTCTCCAGCGAGCCGCCCATGGCTTCGATCGTGATGTTGTAGGCGGCGATCTCGTCGATCTTCAGGTCGCCGGTCTTCTGGACGACGGTGGCGCTGCCGCCGATCGACGCGCCGACCAGGGCCACGCCGTTGGTGGCCGAGTCGATGTTGACCACGGCGTCGCCGTCGAAGGACAGCACCTGCAACCCGCCCAGGCCGCCGCTGGCGGCGTTGGTGTCGACATAGTTGGCGGCGGTGATCGAGGCCTTGTCGTCGGCGCCGAAGGTTGCGGTGTTGGCCGCCAGCACGACCACGCCGTCCGGCGCCTTGGCGCCGCGCAGCGTCGCGTCACCATAGAGCGAGGCGACCACGACCGTCTGTCCGGCCTCGGCCAGTTGCACCGTGAGGTCGGTGTCCATGGCCGAAGCCTCGAGCATGCCGCCGGCCGTGACATGGCCAAGCTCGACCGCGCCGCCGATCAGCTCCAGGTCGCCGTCGCTGGAGATCAGGCTGGCCAGGCGGCCGTCCAGCAGGCCGTCGGTCTCGACGTGCACCAGGCCCCCGCCGTGAACCGACCCCGTGATCGTCAGGTCGCCGCCGGCGTCGTAAAGGCTGACGTCGCCGCTCGCGGCGGTGACCGTGCCGACGGTCATCGCGCCGTCCAGCACTTCCGCATAGACGTCGCCGGTCGTGGCCGTGAGCGCGCCGAAGACGCCTGGGCCGCTGGCGATCGTGATGTCGACGTCCGCGCCCTCGACCGTGTCGATCGCCGCGCTGGTGTCGAGATGGACCATGGCCGAGCCGTTGGTCGACTTCACCTCGGCCGTTCCCGCGCCGCCGCCCGAGCGGGTGAAGACGTTGTCGGAGGTGATCGCCGTATAGTCGGGATCGCCCAGGACGGCGTTGCCGGATGCAGTGACGCGCAGATCACGGGCCGCGCCCGCGCCGGCCAGGTCGGCCTTGCGCAGGATGGCCTGGCCGCCGAAGGACTGGACGGTGATGTCGTCGCCGGCTGTCGCCGAGGCCAGGTCGATGTCGCCCGCCGCCATCACCGTGACGTCGCCGCCGGCCGCCAGGTCGTAGGCGCTGGTCAGGATGTCATAGGACTCCAGCCGCAGATTGCCGCTGGCTGTCAGGGCGCCGGCCAGCGCCAGGCCGCCGTCGGTGTCGATGATCGTCAGGTTGCGGATCGTTCCGCCGGGGGGCAGCGCCGCGCCATTCCAGTCGCGCGCCTTGGCGGTGTAGTCGCCGCCGCCCAATGTGACGCTGGTGGCGTTGATCGTGCCGTTCGTCGCGTCGAGGTAGGCGCTGAAACCCTCGATGACGCCGACGTCGAAACCACCGTCGACGACGATCCAGGCCGTGCCGACCGTGTTGCTGGCGGTCACCGAGGTCAGGCCGCCGCCGGTCAGGCTGTCCAGGAACACCATGGCGTCGCCGCCCGACGAGGTGACGTTGATTGTTCCGGCGCCGCCCGTGCGGTTGACGTAATCGGAAGCGCCGATGCTCAACGGGGTGTCGGCGCCCAGGGTCGCCCTTCCCGTGGCCGAAATCGTGAGATCGCCGCCGCCCGTCATCGAGGCCCTGCGCAGGGTCGCTCTGCCGGACAGCGCCTGGACGAGGGCCGATCCGCCGGACGACAGGGAAATGGCCGCGACGTCGCCGGTGGTCGCCGTCAAGGTGGCGTCGCCGCCGGCGGAGAGCAGGCCGCCCAAGCCGGTGTTGACGGTCAGGCCGGTCGCACCCGTGAGGTCGAGGTCGCGTGTCGCGACGATCTGGACGTCCGAATTCACGGTCAGGTCGCCTGCCGTGGTGGTGATGGCGATGTCGCGCCCGCCGATATCGCCGGCGACGGTCAGGGCCTTGGCATTGTTCAGCACCACGTCGCCGGTCAGTGTCTGAACGTCGCCGACCTGATTGATCATGTTCGCGCCGGTCAGGCTGACGCCCATGGCGGCCTCTGCGGCCAAGGCGTTGGCCGTGACCACGCCCAACGTCTGGTTCAGGGCCCCGGTAGCCGAGGTCAGTGAGACCGTGCCTGCGGCGCTGTAGGCGCCGGTCAGCGCCAGGTTTCCGCCGCCGGTCCAGGTCAGGTTCCTGCTTGACGAAGCCGAGGTCAGGGTCGTCGAAGTGGCGGCGCTGACGGTGATGTCGCCGGCGGTCGAGCCGCTTCCCGTGGTTTCCAGCTGCTGGGCGGACACCGAGCCCGTGGTCGAGCGAAGCAGAATGTGGGAATCGTCGCTTCCGGTTCCCAGGGTCCTCAGGCGAGAGCTGGCCGACGAGCCGGCCGTCACGTTGCCGTCGGCGGTGATCTCGATGTCGTCGCCGGCGTAGATCCGGTTGGTCAGCAGCGCCGAGGTCGTGGCTGTCAGATAGACGCTGCGCCCGGCGTCGATGGTGCTCACGAAGACCTGGGGCGCGCTCAGGGTCAGGTCGCGCGCCGAGTTGCCGAGGGTCAGCGAGGCTGATCCGTTGCTGGTGATCAGGATGTCGCCGGAGGTCGTGGTGGTGGCGGCCCCGACCGAGCTGTTGTTGTWCGATGAGACGGTGACGCCGGTGGCGCCGGTGATCTGGGTTACGGTCGCGCCGGCGCCGCCTGCGGTGACCGTGGCCGCGCCGCTAGTGGCGGTGACCTCCGAGGCGGTGATCGAGCCGGATGTCGTGCTCACCTGAGCCGTCGCGCCGTACACCGTCTGGGCGCTGAGAGCGCCGCTGGTTGCGCTGAGCACGACGTTGCCCGACGCATCGACCGAGGCGCTGGTCGCCGAACTGACCGTGGACAGCCGGATCAGCCCGTTGGACGCCGCACGAAGCACGGCCGTCGGATCGGCGGCGTTGACGAAGTTGGCGTCGATCAGGCCCGTGCCGCCAGCGAAGACGAAGCCGCCTGCGCTCATGGTCGCGCCGGGCGAGACGATCACGCCTTGCGGCGAATAGAACCAGATGTTGCCGCCGGTCGCCGCCCCGACCCTGCCGGTGACCGTGCCGCCGTTGTCGATGGCGATCTGGCTGGTCGTCTTGTTCAGCACGATGTCGCTGGAGGCGTTGAACTGGAACTCCAGCGTGTCGCCGCTGCTGACGTGCAGGCTGGACCAGTTGATCACCGTCCGTGAGGCGTTCAGTTGCACCTGCAGGGTGATGGGGTCGGCATAGGTGATCAGCGGCTGCGAGCCGCCCGAGGAGACCGTGATGTCGCCGGCCCCCGGAATGGTCGGGAGGGTCCCGGCCGAAGCGGGCTCTGCCAGCATGGCGGCGACGCCGCACAGGGCCGAGGCGGCCAGCAGCTTCGTCCGGCGCGGCGAACGGGGGGCGGGGAAACGGGTCGGAAACTGGGTCATGGAGAGCGCTCCGGAGACGTCAGCGGGCTAGAACAGGGCGGCGGACAGCGAGACCAGCACGCGCGAGGACGGCGCGTCGCCCGTGCCAAACGGGCTGTCGAAGGGCTTGGCCCAGGTCAGGTCGAGCGCCACCCGCGAGGTCAGCTGCGCCCGTACCCCGACCCCGGCCGAGGTGAGGTCCAGCTTGCCGGCGCCGACGCCCAGGTTCGTCAGTTCGGCCAGGTCGTAGAAGGCGTAGGGACGCCAGGCGGCGCGCCCGCCGTTGAAGGGCAGGGGGACGGTGCTGAACTCCAGCGAGGCCGCCAGGGCGCGGTCGCCCGACGCCGACGACGGGTCGTAGCCGCGCCCGATCGTCAGGTTGCCGACGCCATACTCCTCGTAGGACAGCAGCGGATCGTCGGTGTGCTGCCAGACGACGTTGAGCTTGCCGATCACCGGCCCGGCCAGGCGGCCGCCGATCTCGCCCTCGGTGCGCACCACCGTGGCCTTGGGCTTGCCCAGCAGGCGCGAGGCCGAAAGGTCGCCATAGCGACTGGCGCCCAGGCCGTTGCTGCCCTGGCGCACCTCGAACACGCCGGTCATGGCCACCGAATGCGAGGCCAGGCTGGCCGGGGCGTAGTGGCCGTCCAGCCGCAAGAAGAACACCCGTAGGTGATCCTCGGTCAGGGTGGCCATGCCGCCGCCGAACTCGACCTTTTGGTCGATCCAGTCGACGCCGACGCCGATGTTGAGGTTGCGGTTGCGGTGGCGCGTCAGCGGATAGGTCAGGCGAACGCTGCCGGCGAAGGAGTCGCCTTCCAGGTCCAGCGGCTCGAGAACATCGCCCGGCTTGGTCCAGCCCCAGGCGCCCGACAGGTCGGCGGTGAGGCCGTCGGCCCCGATATAGAAGCGTTCGGCCACCTGGATGACCCGCTGCTCGTCGCTGGACAACGTGCCGTAGCCCAGGATCGAGGTGCGCTCGCCCAGCGGGGTGAAGCCGTTGAGATCGAGGCGCGCCAGGGTCAGGTCGCGGCCGACTGTCTTGGAGCCGTAGTTCTGGGCGACCACCGAACCGTCGACGGCGTCGCGGGAGATGGCGACTTCCAGGTCCAGCGCGCCGCCGCCTTGCGGTGACGGTTTCAGCGCCGACTGGATGCGCACGCCCGGCACGTCCGACGCCAGCAGCAGGTAGCGCTGGGCGACGTCGAGGTCGAACGGCGCCATGCCGCGCAGCTGGTTGAGGAACCGCACGACCTGCTTCTGGGCCGGACCCGCGTCGCCGCTGTAGTTGACCGATCCGATCCGCGCCTCGACCACCGTCAGGGTCAGGCGGCCATCGGCGATCCGCTGCTCGGGAATGACCACGTTGGCCAGCACGCCGCGCCGCAGATAAAGCGACGCCACCCGGTCGCGGATGTCGCAGACGACGCTGAGCGGAGCTTCGCGACCGATGTACTCGGCATAGGTCGAGACCAGGGCCTGTTCGGAGACGGCCAGGCCGCCGGAGGCGCCGCCCTGGAAGTCGACCGCCTTCAGCGTCACCCTGATGGGGCTGTCACGGAAGGCGCAGGGACCGGCCTCGACGCCCTTGAACAGGTCGCCGCGCGGCGCGGCGGCGATCGGGGCGGCGTTGGCCGGATCCAGTTCCTGGCGGGAGGGCAGGGCGATCTGGGCGTCAGCCGACGTGGCGGTCAGCAGGGCCGTGGCCAGGCAGGTCACGATGCTCGCGCCCAGGACGGCGCGACGCACATCCAACAAGACTTTCAAGCCCCACCTCCGCCCTACCGCGCGACATCGCCCTCAAGCTAGGCGTCACTATGGTAGAAAAACGTGCGTTGTAACACCGCTTCGCAATCTTAAGGCGTCGTGGCGGGAGCGCCGACGCCCGCGATCCAGGCCGTCCGTCGGGGTTCAGGGCCGCGCGATGAAGAACTCGACCGGGACGACCAGCTCCACTTCGTCGGGGCGGTCGGCGGGAACCGGGGGCAGGGGCTGGGCGCGTTTGGGGGTGTCCACGGCGGCGCGATCCAGTTCGCCGAAGCCCGACGAGTGCTCCAGGCGCGACCACAGCACCTTGCCGTCCCGGCTCATTCGAAAGCGCACGTGGGCTACGCCCTGCTGTCGCCGGGCCTGGGCCGCCGGAGGGTAGCGGCGCTTCTTTTCCAGCGCGGCCAGGACCTGGCCCTCCCAGGTGGCGACCGCGTTGCTGGCGGCGCGTTGGGCGACGGGCGCGGGCTGGGTCGGCGGAGCCGTCGTCTGGGGCGCGGCCGGTCCGGGATCGACGGGCGAGGCGGCGCGCGGCGGCGTGAAGAACACCGGCTCCGGCGCAGCCAGGGCTGTCTTGACGGGGGGCGGCTTCGGCTGCGTTGGCCGCGCGGCCTGGCGTTCCTGCTGCTGCGGGCCGGGCGGAACCTCCAGCTGGGGAACCGGCGGCGAGGTGGTCTCAAGTTCCACGATCATCGGCGCGGCGGGGGGCGGCGACACGAAGGCCGGAGCGAACCCGCCGAACAGGATCGCGCCGGCCAGGGCCGCGTGCAGTCCGACCGACAGCRCCATGCCAGCGGCGGTCCGCGAGCCGCCTCGGCGAGGCGCGCGGACCGCCGCGAGGGGCGCTGCGATGGGAAGATGCTCGAACGGGCCGGCTTCCTGTCTGGCCAGGGCGATGGGCTTCACCCCTGCGCGCCCCGCGACGGGCGCGAGACCACATAGGCCGCGCACAGGCCGATGATGGCGGCCACGAGCAGCAGCAGCGGCCATCTGGGATGGGCGCCCCACCAGAAGATCGCCAGGCCCGCGGCCATGCCGCCGCAGGCCATCAGCTTGGCGGCCGGCGGGATGGCCCGGTCGCGGCGCCAGGCGCGCAAGGTGGGGCCAAAACGCGGATGGTCCAGCAGCCAGGTCTCCAGCCTGGGCGAGGACTTGGCGAAACAGGCCGCGGCCATGATCAGGAACACCGTCGTCGGCATCAGCGGCACGAAAGCGCCGATGAAGCCCAGCGCCACGCAGACCACGCCAAGGACCAGCCAGATCCAGCGGACAAGGCGCGGTCGCTGGTGGGCGTCCTCAGGCGAAGGCGTCATCGACCAGTCCCCGCACCCGACGGAACGCGGCGGCGGCGCCGTCGACGGCGCGGGTCTCCTCGATGTCGCCGAAGGCCAGGCCGTCGAGGGCGGCGACGAAACCGCGCCAGTGGCGGCCTCGGCCCTCGGGATGGGGCGCCAGGTGACGGGCCCCGAAGGTCTCGTCGAGGCCCAGGGCGGCTGCAGCTTTCAGCAGGAAGGCCGCGCCGAGATTTGAGCCCTCGGCGACGTACAGCCAGCCGAAGGCCTCGGCCGCGTCGACAGGGCCCTGGCCGAAGACCGGCGGCGTCGAGGCGCTCGGCGCGGGCTGGCCCAGGTCCTGGATGTCCTGGGCGATCAGATCCAGCCGCCGGCGCTCAGGCAGGTCCGGAACCAGGGCCACCAGGGCGGGGTGGGTGTAGAGGGCGTCGATCTCGCGGTGGAAGCCCCACTGGGCCTTCAGGAACCGGCCGTAGCGGTCGCGATCGCGAAACGGCTCCAGCGACATGATCCGGCTGTCGAGCTGCTCGTGGGTGGTGCTGGTGCGGGCCTTCAGCCGCTTGGCGCGGGACGGATCGTTGATCGAGACGTGTGCGTTCATGGGGCCTTCCGGAGCTTCGGGGCGCGCCGGCGATCGCATCGCATTCGCGCCTCACGAGGGAATGACGGTTCAGGCCCGCCGCTTTCCGAAAGAAAATCGCACGAGCGCTCCGATCTTTTCGCTTCCGTCGGCTTCGCGGGCCTGCGTGCCAGGGATCGCGACGCAAAACAAGCCTTGTTGCGACTTATTCTCAAGTGCTAAGGGCGCGTTCCGGCGTCGACCGCCGGTGGCGCGCCCGCGGTCCGGGCGTTTTCGTCTGGCGGGCGCGTGACGCAGAAGAAGATGATCCGCTCGCACTACCAGGCCCACCGCGACGGGCTGGTCCGCTATGTCCAGGCGATCACCGGCGACCGCGACCAGGCCGAGGACGTCGTGCAGGAGGCCTATCTGCGACTGGGCCAAGCTCTGACCGGGCGGTTGCTCGACGACCCGGGGCGTTATCTCTTCCGCATCGTGCGCAATCTGGCGCTGGACGGGCGCCGGCGGGGGCGACGGGACGGCCGCCTTTATGCCGACGACCCCGATCCGCTGATCGAGGGCGCGCGCGACGAGCAGCCTTCTCCCGAAGCCAGCGCCCTGGCGCGCGACGACTATGAGCGCCTGCTGGCGGCGATGGCCGAACTGCCCGAGCGGACGCGGATCGCCGTCGAGATGCACCGCCTGGGCGGGGCCAAGCTGCGCGAGATCGCCGCCGAACTGGGGATATCGACCTCGGCGGCGCATCAGCTGGTGGTCGACGGCGTGGCCCACTGCCGCGACCGGCTTCGCCGCTGAACCGGATTTCTGGAAAAACCCGATGCTCGAACGTCGATTGCAACGAACGGCCGCGCGGGCCGGAGGAACCTGACCGAATGGCCGAGCAAGACGTCACGCGCGCGGACGCCGAAGCCCTGGAGTGGTTGCTGGCCCTGCAGGAGGAACCGCAGGACGCCGACCTCGTCGCGCGCTTCGAGGCCTGGTGCGCGGGCCATCCCGACCGGGCCCAGGCCTGGGACGAGATCGTCGGCGTCTATGGCGCGATCGGTGACGTTGCGCCGGCCCATGCCGAGCGCTGGGCGGGCCTTCCGGGCAGCGTGGAGCGCGTGGTCGCTGGCCGGCGTCGCGAGCGCCGCGCCACGCCCCCGGGGGCTGGCCGGCGGCGACTGGTCGCGACCTTGGCGGCCTCCGCCGCGGCGCTGGCCCTCGCCGTACTGACGCCTGGCGCGCTCGTTCGGTTGCAGTCGGACTATGTCACCGGCGTCGGCGAGGTGCGGGAGGTGCGCCTGGAGGACGGCAGCCTGGTCAGCCTGGCGCCGGAGTCGGCGCTGGCGGTGGACTATTCGGCCGGCCGGCGGGATCTGCGGCTGGTCAAGGGGCGGGCGTGGTTCGACGTACGCCACGATCCTTCGCGGCCTTTCAGCGTGGCCTCGCGCCAGGTGAGCGCCCGGGTGCTGGGCACGGCCTTCGAGGTCGACGCCGATACGCCGGGCGTCCAGGTGCAGCGCGGGCTGGTCGCGGTGAGCTCGCCTCGGGCGCCGAGCGCGGGGCGCGTGCCGGCCGGCCGCGGCGTCGCCCTGGACAGCGACGGGCGCTTCCGGCGCGCGGCGGTGGATCCCAACGCCGTGGCGGCCTGGCGGGACGGCCAGCTGCTGGTCGAGAACGGCGCCATCGGCGACGTCGTGCAGGCGCTCGGGCCATGGACGCGCAACCTTGTGCTGGTGCGGGGCAGGGGGCTGTCCGAGCGCCGGGTCACGGGGGTCTATAACCTGCGTGATCCGGATGCCGTGATCCGCGCGCTGGCCCAGGCCTACGACCTGGAAGTCACCCAGGTGACGCCCTGGGTCCTGGTGCTCTCCGAACGCTGACGGCTCCAAGGCGCTGTTTCGCAAGGGAAATCGGACCTTCGCGAAAATCTCGAACTTTTTTCGGAAAAAGCCGGTCCTGCGTCGTCGATTGGGAAGAATGGATTGCACATGCGTCGCAATCTATAATTTTTCGCAAGTTCGGAGACGGTCGTGGGGTTTTCCAATCGAGTGCGTACGGGCGGCCGGCAGGCGGCGCTGGCCGCGGCGCTGATGCTGACGACGGCGCTGGCCGGGACGGGCGCGGCCGTGCCCGCCTTCGCCCAGGAAAGCGCCCAGCGCGCCTATGACATCCCCGCCCAGTCTCTGCCGTCGGCCCTGATCGCCTTCGGCCGCCAGTCGGGCCTGCAGGTCAGCGTTCCGGCCGCCTTGGCCAAGGGGCGCACCTCGGGCGCCGTCGCGGGTCGCCTGTCGGCCGACGAGGCGATCAGCCGTCTTCTGGCCGGCACGGGCCTGACCTACCGCATCCAGGGCGACATCCTGACCCTGTCGCCGGCCCCCGCCGCCGAAGGCGCGACCCAGCTGGGCGCGCTGCGCGTCCAGGGCGACGTCGCCGGCGCGGGGCAGGGCGGCCCGTCCGGCGCGCCCTTCGCCGACGAGGAAAGCGATCAGGCACGCGGCGACGCGGTCTATTCCAAGGCGCGCTCCTCGGCCTACATCGCCCGCGAGACGCTGGAGCGATTTCGCGGCACGTCGGTGGCCGACATGGTCAAGGGTGTGGCCGGGGTTACGGCGGGCGACCCGCGCTCGGCCAACGCGCTCGATCTCAACATTCGTGGCGTGCAGGGCCAGGGCCGCATCCCGGTCGTCATCGACGGCGGCCAGTCGACCATCGACACCTATCGCGGCTATGCGGGCCAATCGCAGCGCAACTATCTCGACCCCGACCTGATCAGCAGCGTCAGCATCACCAAGGGGCCGAGCCTGGACGCCAACGCCTCGGGCGGCATCGGCGGCGTGGTGGTGATGGACACCCTGAAGGCGGCCGACATCCTGCGCGCCGGCAAGGACTTCGGCGTCCGCGTCCGCGCCGGGATCTCCGACGCCAGCACCAAGGACCTGCCCGCCTGGAGCGCCTTCCAGAACCCCAGCCGCAACGACATCACGCGTCCGGGCAGCCATTTCTACAACCTCGCCGTCGCCAAGAGCTGGGACCGGTTCGACCTGGTGGCCGCCTATGCCAAGCGCGAGAACGGCAACTACTTCTCCGGCTCGGAGGGCTACGAGGACTTCCCGACGGGGCGCGGCCTGCTGGCGACGCTGAACCCGGCCAAGACCGAGGTGTTCAACACCTCCAACAGCTCCGAATCCTTCCTGCTGAAGGGAACCTGGAAGATCAGCGACGATCAGGTCCTGGAAGCCGGCTACCGCCACTTCGACGGCCGCCAGGGCGAGATCATGGCCTCGCAGATCATCCGCGTGAACCGCGAGCGCGTGCCGCAGTGGGCGCTGGGCCACATGGACCTCGACGCCTATAACCTGCGCTATCGCTACCGCCCCGCCAACGACCTGATCGACCTGAAGGCCAACCTCTGGCTCACCAAGGCCGAGAGCCTGGCCTACAACGGCCTGACCGGCGTCACGCCCTGGTTCCTCGACCGGCCGACCCAATGGTACGACGGCCCGACCTTCAACACCGAGGACGGCTATCGCGACGCCTATTGGAACGAGCTCTCCATCGAGCGGTTCGGCGGCGACGTGACCAACACCTCGCGGGTGTTCACCAGCCTTGGTCGGCTGGACTTCACCTACGGCGGCTCGTTCACCAGCGAGGACATCAAGCCGGGCCCCAACTCGCCGATCCTGGAAGAGGACCTGCGCAACAACCGCTACCTGCGCAACGCCGAGCGCAAGGAGTACAGCGTGGTCGGCTCGGTGACCTGGGCTCCGAACGACCAGTGGGAGCTGACGGCCGGCGGCCGGTTCAACCGCATCGACATCCGCGACCGCAACCGCACGGCCACCGAAGGGCCCTATGAGGTGATCGGCCGCTATCGCGACACCACGTTCTATATGCCCAACCCGACCCGGCCGGGCGCGCTGACCAGCGTGGCGCGCGTCTACTGGTTCCCGGACGCGCAGGGCGCCTTCACCGAGGCCTCGCTGCTTGCCTCGCCCTACGAGAAGGGCACGGTGGGCGACATCAAGGGCTGGACGACCTATCGCGCCGACGCGCCCGAGGACCTGGAAGGCCCGACGTCCTGGACCTGGTCCAAGCCGATCCGCCGCAAGGCCGATGCGTTCATGCCGACGGTCAGCGCCAGCTACAAGCCCACGCAGAACAGCCTGATCTACGTGAAATACGCCGAGGGCGTGAAGCTGCCCAGCCTGTTCGAGTCGACGCTGGGCCTGTTCACCGCCGCCAAGCCGACCGACGACCTCAAGCCCGAGCGCAGCAAGAGCTGGGAAGTCGGCRCCAGCATCCTGCAGCGCGATCTCTGGAAGGCGGGCGACCGCGGCGCGCTGAAGGTCGCCTATTTCGACACCCGCATCCGCGATCTGATCACCCGTGACTATCGCACCCTGTCGGCGGGCCTGATCCGCAATGTCGACAGCTTCAACGTCGAGGGCGTGGAGTTGCAGACCTCGTACGACATGGGCCGGGTGTTCGCCGACCTGTCGGCTCACCGTTACTTCAAGGCCGAGACCTGCGCGCCCGACATCGCCGCCGAGCGCCGGGCCTATGGCCAGCAGCGCGGCATCGATGAGCTGATCAACACGCCCGACTGCGTGGCGGGCGGCTTCGAGGGTTCGTACACCAACACCCAGAACCCGCCGAAGTACAACGTCAACCTGACGGTCGGGACGCGCCTCTTCCAGGAGCGGCTGATCGTCGGCGGGCGGATGGTCGCCAACTCGGGTCCGATCAGCAAGCTGGACAAGGAGTGGAACGTCGGCCTGTCGGCGATCCAGCAGCTCTATCGCAAGGCCACGGTCTACGACCTCTTCGCCACCTACAAGGTGACCGACCAGGTGACGCTGGACGCCAATCTCGACAACGTCGGGGACGAATATTACCTCGACCCGCTGTCGCTGGCGGTGGTTCCGGCGCCCGGGCGCACCCTGCGCCTGGCTTTGACCTGGCGCTACTGAGGCCGCGCGTCGCGGCGGTCTGGCCCTGTTCCGGCCGTCGCGCGCAAGCCTAGCCGCGCCCGTCGATCCAGGTGCGGACGACGTTGCGGTGGTCGTCGAGGAGGACGAGGTCGGCGGCCATGCCGGGGGCGATGGTTCCGCGTTGGGCGGCAAGGCCCAGGAAGGCGGCGGGGGCGCTGGAGGCGGTCATGACGGCC
>NZ_JBFTJR010000025.1:0-67168 GCF_056395525.1 Caulobacter sp. 10L414 | reverse complement strand
GGACCCGGCTGTCCCACGGACGGGCAGGACCAATAGCCCCGCGGTGATCCGGCGGCGGCCTCGGCTGATCCTGTTAGGCCGGTTTGACGATCCCGGCCCTGTCGACCCGCTCGTTGCGCCRTGGACGGCTTGGCGGCCCAATCACGCCTTCTGAGCGATCCTGCAAACCCGCCTTTTCCCACGACGCTTCAAGCGGCCCCGCTCGATGCGGTCCTCGCCACGCTTGGGCCGGTACCAAGAGCCCTCCCCATGGCGGGGACGGCTTTGATTATGACCCGGGTTTCAGCCCGTCTGATTGAAGTGGCCGAGAAAGTTGCAAGCGATTGAGTTCGTGGAACTCTTTTCGACGAACGCCGGGGGTCCACGCTGCTTTATCCCCGTCCGGCTCCTGTTCCTTCTCCCTGGAGGGAGAAGGCAGCCTGCGAAGCAGGTCGGATGAGGGGTTAGGGACGGTCGACGGCGTGCCGGCACGCCGGYTGRCRCCGTAACCCCTCACCCTCCCAGGCTATCGCCTGGGCCCCTCCCTCTCCCTTTGGGAGAGGGTTTGGGGGCGATCCCAAGCGTCCGTCCCCCCTCCGGCCCTCTGGGCTGCCTCCCCCAGAGGGGGAGGATCTGTTGGCGCGTGGCTAGCGCTGCGCCTGCACCGTCTTCACGGGCGGCGCGGTTTCCCAGCCGCCGCCGAGGGCGAGGAACAGGCCGACCTGGTCGGCGGCGACGGCGGCGTCCGAGGCGGCCAGGGAGGCTTCCGCGCCGGCAAGGGTGCGCTGGGCGTCCAGGCCCTGCAGGTAGGGCGCGCGGCCGGCCTTGTAGAGGGTGGCGGCCTGGCGTTCGGCCTTCACGGCCTCGTCGCGGGCGGCGCGCAGGGCGGCGTTGCGGTCGAGTTCGTGGGCGTAGGCGGTCAGGCTGGTCTCGGTTTCGCGCAGGGCGTTGAGCACCACGCCGTCGAACCGCGCCAGCGCCCCGTCGGCCCCGGCCTCGGCGCCGCGGATGCGGGCGCGCTCGCCCTCGCCGGGCAGGGTCCAGGAGATCAGGCCCGACAGGCTCCAGCGGTTGGCGGCCGGCTGGCCGATGTCGGCGAGCAGGCCCGTCGAGCCCGCGCCCATGCCGAAGCTGATGTTCGGATAGAGGGCGCCGCGCGCCACGCCGATGCGGGCGGTGGCGCCGGCCAGGGCGCGCTCGGCCTGGCGCACGTCGGGACGACGCGCAAGTAGGGCCGCGCCGTCGCCGACCGGCAGGGGCTGGGACAGCTTCGGCGGCGAGGCGCAGGCCTCGACGGCCTTGGGGAACTCCGCGGGCGGTTTGCCAGTGAGCACGGCCAGCTTGTAGAGCGCGGCCTTGCGATGGGCCTCGAAGCTGGGGATCGCCGCGCGCTGCAGGTCGACCTGAGCGCGGGCGCGGGTGGCGTCCAGCGCCGTGCCGCGGCCGGCGGCGATCAGGCGATTGGTGACCTCCAGGCTCTTCTGCTGGAGCTCGAGGCTGTGCTCGGCGACATGAATCTCGTGGCCGGCCGAGCAGGCCTCGACATAGGCCCGGGCGACATCGGCGGCGACGCTGACACGGGCCAGGTCGAGGGCGGCCTGGCTGGCGTCGGCGTCGGCGTGGGCGGCCTCGGCGGCGCGCTTGAGGCGGCCCACCAGGTCGACCTGATAGGAGACCTTCACGCCGGCGTCGGCCAGGTTCTCGACCGGCAGGGGCTGGGTCATCAGGTACTGCTCGCCGGACTCGCGGGCGCGCATGGCGGCCCCCGAGGCGCCGACCGAGAAGCCGCCGGCGTCGTCGGCCTCGCCGGCCACGGCGCGAGCCCGGGCCAGATTGGCCGCGGCGACCCGCAGGTCGGTGTTGGCGCTCAGGGCTTCCTGGACCAGACCGTTGAGGGTCTCGTCGTCATAGAGCTTCCACCAGCCGTCGGGGACGGGATCCTGGCTGACGGCGGCGCTGGAAGCGCCCATGAACGGGGCCTGGGCGGCGGGCTCGTTGATCTTGGCGGCGTCGGGCCGCTTGTAGTCGGGACCGACGGTGGTGCAGGCGGCGAGCGCCAGCAGCGAGGCGGCGGCCGCCAGGGTGCGGATCGTACTCACGAGACGGCCCCCTTGCCGGCGACCTTCCCAGCCCCCTGTCCCAGCACGGCCACGGTTGCCGTGCGGCCGGCGATCAGGCGCAGGTCCTTGGGCGTCTCGTCCAGGGCGACGCGGACGGGCACGCGCTGGGCCAGGCGCACCCAGCTGAAGGTGGGATTGACGTTGGGCAGCAGGCTGGCGCCGGCGGCGCGGTCGCGGTCCTCGATGCCGGCGGCGATCGACTGGATGTGGCCGTGCAGCGGCCTGTCCTCGCCCATCACCGTGACGCTGACCTTCTGGCCGACGTGCAGGCCCTTGAGCTTGGTCTCCTCGAAGTAGCCCTCGACCCGGTAGGAGCGGCTGTCGATCAGGGCCAGCACCGGCTTGCCGGCGGTGACGTAGTCGCCGGTGCGCAGGGTGAGGTCCGACAGGAAGCCGTCGGTGGGCGCGACCACCAGGGTGCGCGACAGGTTCAGCGCCGCCAGATCGCGGGCGGCGAGCGCCTGGGCCAGGGCGGCCTGGCCCTGCTCGACCTTGGCCAGGCTCTGCTCGGTGATCTCGCCGGCGACCAGGTCGCCCAGCACGCGGTTGCGGGCCAGTTCGCGGCGGGCCTGGGCCAGCTGGGCCTTCTGGGACGCGACGACGGCGTCGGCCTGCCGCAGCGCCAGGGCGTAGCGGTCGCGGTCGACATAGAACAGCGGCTGGCCGGCCTTGACCGTCTGGTCGTTGACCACCTGGACGGCTGTCACCAGGCCCGAGACGTCGGGGGCGACCTGGACGATGTCGGCGCGGACGCGGCCGTCACGGGTCCAGGGGTCGACCTGGTAGTGGTCCCAGAGGCGCTTGCCCCCGACCACGGCGACGGCGACGACGGCCAGGGTGACCGCGACGCGGCCGGCTTGCGGGAGGAGAGTTTTCAGCTGGGGCATGTTTTTCTTAGGTGCGGAAAGGCCAGGGCGTCGCGACCGCGGCGGCCCAGAGGATGACGAAGAGCGCGGTGTCGAAGAGCGCCGGGTGCCAGACGAAGCGGTAGGCACCGACCCAGGACAGCACGCGTCGGAGCACGAAGGCGGCGACGAGGGCCGCGACGGCCGAGACGAGGACGGACGACAGGAAGACGCCGTCGATGTTGTATTCGCCGGTCATGCGGCGGGCTCCGGATTGAAGGCGGGGGCGTCGGGGAAGAGATTGCGGCGCAGGCCGACCAGGCCGGTGACGCCGCCGGGGACGAACGGGGCCTCGCCCAGACGGCTCAGCGCCAGGTCGACCCTCTTGAGCAGATCGGCGTGCGGCGGGGCGCGACGACCGGCCGACAGGGCCGCGTAGTGGTCGCCCACCCCGTCGAGGACGGCGTCAAGCGAGGCGCGGGCCTGGCCCGACAGGTCGCCGCGAGCGGTCTGGACGGTGACGAGGTTCATGCCCACCCGCAGGTCGCGCAGCACGTCGACGCCGACCAGATCGTGGCGCGGACCGACCGCGGCCAGCTTGGGGGTCAAGAGGCCCAGGCGGTCGACCAGGGCGGCGGCGAAGGCGGCCGGCTCGGGCGCGCGGCTGGACCGGGCCAGGCGGGCCAGGTTCTTCCAGGTGCGCGACAGCAGGCGGCGAGCGCCGGCGTCGATGCTCATCGAGCGCATGGCGGCGGTGACGAAGATCGCAGCCCCCAGGCCGACGAACTGGCCCAGATTGACGTTCAGGAAGCTGGCGAAGTCGGCGCTGAAGGTCTCCTGCAGCGCCAGCGCGTTGCAGAACCCCATCAGCGTGGCCAGCGCCGCGCCCATGGTCTTGGGGTTGGGAATGAACAGGCCGATGAACAACAGAGGCGGCGCCAGGGTCAGGACCAGCAGCGGATAGCCGTCGATGGCCGGCAGCACGGCGAACATGTAGAGCGCCGACAGCGGCAGCGAGACCAGGGTGAAGACCCCGAAGCTGCGGATGGCCGGCACGGGGTCGTCCATGGCCGCGAAGAAGCAGCAGAACACCGCCGCCATGACCGGCGCCGAGGCGCCGTCGCCCCAACCCGAAACGATCCAGAGGGCGCAGGACAGCAGCACGGCGATGGCCGCCGCCGCTCCGGACAGCAGCGCCAGCGGCAGGTCGCTGTGCATGCGCCGGCGGGCGGCGCTGGCGGTGGCGGCCGCCAGGTTGGGCGACAGCGGGGCGTCGGGGTTTTCCAGCCGGCTCATCAGGGCATGGCCCTCGCCCAGGGCCTGGACGGTCTCGGCCAGGCGCGCCAGCAGGCTCTCGACCAGCAGGGCGTTCCAGTCGCCGCCGCGCCGCTCGGCGGCCTCGGCCTTGAGGCGATCGATCAGGTCAAGGCCCGGACCGCGGCCAGCGCCGGCCTCGATCCAGGCGACGACGGCGTCCAGCGCCCGGCGGGCGGCGGGATCAGCGACGTCCTTCAGCGCCTGCATGCGGTCGGACAGGCCCGACAGCAGCGGGATGAGGATCAGCAGGCGCTCGTGCAGCGCCCGCACGACGCCGGTGGTCTCGCGCAGGCGGGTAGTGTCGAACGGCAGGTGGGTGGCCAGCATCTGGATCTCGCTGGCGGCGGCGGCCAGGTGGCGGCGATCGCGGGCGAAGGCCTCTTCGTCGGCGCCCTTCAGCACGTCCAGCGCCCAGCGGTCGGCCTCGCCCAGCCAGGCGCCCAGGCGGGCGCGCAGGACGGTCCCGACCGGACGCGGGAAGACGAGGCTGTGGACCAGGGTGGCGCAGACGATGCCCAGGCCGATCTCGACCACGCGCCAGACGGCCAGGTCGAAGATCGCGCCGGGCTGGCTGACGGCCGGAAAGCCGATGATGGCGGCGGTGTAGCCGGCCAGCATCAGGACATAGCTGCGCGGGGTGCGGTCGAGCAGCGAGATGGTCAGGCACACGCCGACCCACAAAGCCAGGGCCAGGCACAGCAGCACGGGGGCATTGACGAGGTTGGGCACCAGGGCGACGGCGGCCGCGCCGCCCAGCATGGTGCCGAGCACGCGGTACAGCGCCTTGGAGCGTACGGCCCCGGCCAGCGGCTGGCTGACGATGTAGGCCGTGGTCATGGCCCAGTACGGGCGCGGCAGGCCGACGGCGAAACCGATCCACAGGGCGAGCATGGCGGCGACGAAGCTGTTCAGCGAGAACAGCAGCGTCCACCGGTCGAACTTGGGCATGAGAGCCTTACGCCCCCTGCCCGTTGGCCGCTTCCAGGGCCGCCTCGAAGGCGGCGAAGGTGCGCAGGGTGGCGGCCAGATCCTCGTCGCTGACGCCCACCAGCAGCCGCGAGCGGACGGACTGGACGGTGTCTTCAGCGATCACGGCCAGGGCCGCGCCGTCGCTGGTCAGGTGCAGGGTCTTGGCGCGGCCGTCGGCGGGGTCGTCGCGACGCTCCACCAGGCCGGCGGCGCACAGCTGGTCGAGCACGCGGACCAGCGACGGCCCCTCGACCCCGAGCTCCTCAGCCAGAACGCCTTGCCGCATGCCGCCGCCGGCGCGGGCGATGTGCAGCACCGGCAGGGCGCGGGCGTCGGAAAGGCCATGTTCGGCCAGGGCGCGATTGACCTCGCGGCGGTAGATGCGCGCCAGGCGCAGCACCGCGCCCGTGAAGGTGCGTTCGCTGGGAATGCGGGACGTCATGTAACGATGCTCGAAGAACGATAGGTAGCTTACTATCTATTTGGATAGCTTCCTATCGATATCGATGCAAGCCGGCGCGAAAAGAAAAACGGCCCCGCTCTTGGGAGCGGGGCCGTTCATGGTGTCGCAACTCAGAGGTAGGAGGAACTTCCCCCTCCGGCCCTCTGGGCCACCTCCCCCTTCAGGGGGAGGGTCGTTACTTGCTGGCCAAGGCCGCCTGAGCGGCCGCGAGGCGGGCGATCGGCACGCGGTAGGGCGAGCAGGACACGTAGTCGAGGCCGACCTTTTCGCAGAAGGCGATCGAGGCGGGGTCGCCGCCGTGTTCGCCGCAGATGCCCAGCTTGACGTCGGGACGAGATGCCCTGCCCCGCTCGGCGGCGATGCGGATCAGGTCGCCCACGCCGTCCTGGTCGAGGCTGACGAAGGGGTCCTTCTCGAAGATGCCCTTGTCGATATAGGCGCCCAGGAACTTGCCGGCGTCGTCGCGGCTGATGCCGAACGTCGTCTGGGTCAGGTCGTTGGTGCCGAAGCTGAAGAACTCGGCGTTGGCGGCCAGGTCGCCGGCCCGCAGGGCGGCGCGGGGCAGCTCGACCATGGTGCCGACGGTGTACTTCAGGTCGACGCCCTGCTCGGCCAGCACCGCCTTGGCGACGCGGTCGGTCAGGTCGCGCAGGTACTTCATCTCTTCGCCCTTGGCGACGAGCGGATGCATGATTTCCGGGACCGGAGCGGCCTTGCCCGACTTGGCGATCTCGCACGCCGCCTCGAGGATGGCCCGGACCTGCATCTCGTAGATCTCGGGATAGGAGACGCCCAGGCGGCAGCCGCGGTGGCCGAGCATGGGGTTGGTCTCGTGCAGCTCCTTGGCGCGGCGCAGCAGCTTGCCGGCGTCGAGGCCGGTGGCCTCGGCGACGGCCCGCACGTCTTCTTCCGTGTGCGGAAGGAACTCGTGCAGCGGCGGGTCGAGCAGGCGGATAGTGACCGGCAGGCCTTCCATGATCGTGAAGAGCTCGACGAAGTCGGCCTTCTGGAAGGGGGCGATCTTGGCCAGCGCCGTGCGGCGACCGGCCTCGTCGTCGGCCAGGATCATCTCGCGCACCGCGGCGATGCGGGTGTCGTCGAAGAACATGTGCTCGGTGCGGCACAGGCCGATGCCCTCGGCGCCGAACTGGCGGGCGGTCTTGGCGTCGAGCGGGGTCTCGGCGTTGGCGCGCACCTTCAGGCGACGGACCTGGTCGGCCCAGCCCATCAGGGTGGCGAAGTCGCCGGTCAGCTCGGGCTCGATCATCTTGGGCGCGCCAGCCAGGATCTCGCCGGTGGAGCCGTCKATGGTGATGATCTCGCCGGCCTTGAACTCGCGGCCCTTGGCCCGGAACAGGCCTTCCTTGGCGAAGATCGACACGTCGCCGGCGCCGGAGACGCAAGGACGGCCCATGCCGCGCGCCACGACGGCGGCGTGGCTGGTCATGCCGCCGCGGGCGGTGATGATGCCGCGGGCGGCGTGCATGCCGTGGATGTCTTCCGGCGAGGTCTCTTCACGCACCAGGATCACGGCTTCGCCGTTGGCGGCGGCCTTCTCGGCCTCGTCGCTGTCGAAGACGATCTTGCCGGTGGCCGCGCCGGGCGAGGCCGGCAGGCCGACGGTGACGACGTCGCGGTGCGCGGCCGGATCGATGGTCGGGTGCAGCAGCTGGTCCAGCGAGGCCGGCTCGACGCGGCTGACGCCCTCTTCCTTGCTGATCACGCCTTCGGCGGCCATGTCGACGGCGATCTTCAGCGCGGCCTTGGCGGTGCGCTTGCCGTTGCGAGTCTGCAGCATGTAGAGCACGCCCTGCTCCACCGTGAACTCGATGTCCTGCATGTCGCGGTAGTGGCGCTCCAGCGTCTCGACCACGGTCTTGAACTGGCCGAACACCTCCGGCATCGCCTCTTCCATCGAGGGGGCCGTGTCGCCCATCTCCTCGCGGGCGGCCTTGGTCAGCGACTGCGGGGTGCGGATGCCGGCGACGACGTCCTCGCCCTGGGCGTTGATCAGGAACTCGCCGTAGAGACGGTTGTCGCCATTCGACGGGTTGCGCGTGAAGGCCACGCCGGTGGCCGAAGTGTCGCCCATGTTGCCGAACACCATCGACTGGATGTTGACGGCGGTGCCCCAGCTTTCGGGGATGTCGTGCATGCGGCGATAGAACTTGGCGCGGTCGTTCATCCAGCTGGCGAACACGGCGCCGACGGCGCCCCACAGCTGCTCCTGGGCGTCCTGCGGGAACGGCTTGCCCAGCTCGTTGAGGACGGCGGCCTTGTAGTCCTTGATCACGCCGGCCCAGTCGTCGGCGGTGAGGCCGGTGTCGACGTGGACGTCGAGGCGATCCTTATGGTCGTCGAGAATTTCCTCGAACATGTGGTGCTCCAGGTCGAGCACGACGTTCGAGTACATCTGGATGAAGCGGCGGTAGCTGTCGTAGGCGAAGCGGCGGTCGCCCGAGAGCTTGGCCAGACCCTCGACGGTCTCGTCGTTGAGGCCAAGGTTCAGGACGGTGTCCATCATGCCCGGCATCGAGGCGCGGGCGCCCGAGCGCACCGACACCAGCAGCGGGTTGGCCACATCGCCGAAACGCTTGCCGGTGATGGCCTCAATCTTGGCGAGACCGGCGGCGACCTGACCGGCCAGCTCGGCCGGATACTGCTTGCCGTTGGCGTAGTAGTGGACGCAGGCCTCGGTGGTGATCGTAAAGCCGGGCGGAACCGGCAGACCCAGCGACGACATCTCGGCGAGATTGGCGCCCTTGCCTCCGAGGAGGTTCTTCATCGAGGCGTCGCCGTCAGCGCCGCCTCCCCCGAACGAATAGACCCAAAGGGACTTCGTCAGCGTCTCTACCGGCATTTTGAGTTCACCCTGCGATAAAGTGAAAAAAGGCCGCGCCCTCTATCGGGGTCGTCTCGCCCTGGAACAGCCCTGCGAACTTGAATCTCGCAGTGCAATATCCGTGGCCTCCCTAGCATTTTGGCCAAGAACGCGTCCACATGTGCGTTGCGTTCCCGCAGATTTGCCAAGAATTCAGCAAATCATTGCTATGACAACGTTGTCTTGATCGCAGTTTGACAGCACACGCCACTTCAAAGGCACGAAACGTCGCCATACGGAGAATAGCTACGCTTGCGCGGGACTGGTCGGCGACCACCGCGAGCAGCCCGAAACGACAATGATCGCACAGCGAGCGCGCAGCCGCTCAGCGCTTCTTGCCGAGCTCGGCGGCGATGTCCTTGGTCATCCGGCCCACCTTGCGGTGGGCGGTCGTGATCTGCTCGCGCGTCACGCCCCAGCGCTTCATCCAGTATTCGACGGCCTGACGCTCGGAGAGGTCGAGGCGGTCCTTGTCGATGAAGCCACGCTTGTCCTTGAGGCCGGCCATCAGCTGTTCCACGGCTTGGTGGAGCCGGCCGCCTTGCGGGCCGCCTGCTCACGCTGGAAGCGACCGCCGCGCGGCGGCTTGGGCTTGGCGGCCAGCGCCGCCTGCTTGATGCGCAGGGCCCGCTGGATCGGGGTTTCGCCGGGCGGGCCGTCGTCGGTGGGATCGCTCATGGGAGAGAGGTTAGCACGTAGGCCGTGCGTCCTTCGAGGCCCGCTTGAGCGGGCGCCTCAGGATGAGGAATTCAGTGCAACGGCATCCTCATCCGGTGCGAGGCGCGGCCGGGCCTCGAAGGACGCACGGGCGAACCTCACCCCTCGATGATGTGCGGCACGAACCGGGCGAGGTTCTTGGTCACCTGGCTGTCGTCCTCGCGGATGCCCATGCCGACGGGCTCGGCCCCGACTATCCAGGCGCCGACCACCGGATGCTTTCCATCAAAGCTGGGCGGCGGATGGAAGGCCTGGACGATCGCGCCTTCCGCGCCATAGCCCTGGTCGAGCACCGGCTCGGCGCCCTGGCCGACGATCTCGACGTTGGCGCCCTCGCGCGAGAACAGCGGCTTGCGCACGTAGTTCGCGCCCAGGGCCGAGGCCGCCGGATCGCCCTCGAAATAGGCCTCTAGCAGGTTGGGATGGCCCTTATGGCGTTCCCACAGCAGCGGAAGGATCGCCTTGTTGGACAGGATCGCCTTCCACGGCGGCTCCAGCCAGCGGACCTTGGCCGTGGTCAAATTGGCCGCGTAGGGCTCGCGCAGCATGTCTTCCCACGGATAGAGCTTGAACGCCGCCTGCAGCAGGTAGCCGTCGGTGTCGACGAACTGGCCCTCTTCGTTGAGGCCGATGGCGTTCATGGCCACGAACTTGGGGTCCAGACCCGCCTGGGCGGCCAGATCCTCCAGGAACCGCACCGTCTGGCGATCCTCGACGGCCTCGTCGTCGCTGGCGAAGTGCACGAACCCGCCGTTGGGGAACAGCACCTTGAAGCGGTCGCGCATCGCTTCGAACAGGCTGTTGAACTGGTCGGTCCCGGCCGGCAGGGCGCCCTGCCCCAACAGGTCTTCCAGCCACAGCCACTGGAAGGTGGCGGCCTCGAACAGGCTGGTGGGGGTGTCGGCGTTGTATTCGTAGAGCTTGGGCGGGCCCGAGCCGTCATAGCCGAAGTCGAATCGGCCATAGAGCGAGGGCTCCTTGGCGCGCCAGGAGGCGGCGACGAAATCCCAGTGCTCGCGCGGGATCGCCAGCTTTTCGAGGATCTCCTCGCTGGCGACCGCCTCGTCGACGAGATCAAGGCACAGGTCATGAAGCTCGGCGGCGGCCGGCTCCAGATGCTCCTCGATCTCGCGCAGGGTGAAGGCGTACGCCGTCCCCTCGTCCCAGTAGGCCTGTCCGCCGGTGTGATGGTAGACGAAGCCGACGGCCTCGGCCTTCTCGCGCCAGTCGGCGCGAGGGGTCAGGGTAAGACGACGCACGCTGAGCTCTTATTCGGACTTCGAACCGTCGGCGGCCTTGTCCTCGATCTGCAGCGGGGCGGGCTGCGGCGCGAGGCGGGCCAGGATGTCGTCGGCCGACGACTGGCCCGGCAGGATGCCGGCCACGCGCAGCTTCTCGTCGAGATCGGCGCCGGTGCGGCGGTCTTCCAGTTCGCCGGCGGCCTTGATCTTTTCGCCGCGGATCATCTGGCGCTCCTTGATCCGCGCCAGGCTGTCGGCGGCCGAGCCCAGCGAGGCGCCGGCGCCAGCGCCACGGGCGGTGACGGCGGCCTGGGCCTTCTGGACCGACTCATTGACCTTCACGACCTCGACCTCGCGCTTGAGCGTGTCGATACGGCGGTCGGTGGCGGCGATGGCCTGGTGCAGCTGGTCCTCGGCCTCGCGCATGCCGCCGATCTGCGGCTCCTTCAGCGAGATCTCGCTCTCGATGTCGGCGATGCGCTGGGCGACCTGGCGGGCGAGATCCATGTCGCCCTTGGTGACGGCGGCGCGGGCGGAGTTCTCGTACTTGGCCACCTGCTCGCGCAGGCTCTTGACGTCGTTCTCCTGGATGCGGCGACGGGCCACCAGGGTGGCGAGGTTGTCGCGCGCCTTGGCCTGGGCCGTGTCGGCGTCGCGGATTTCCTGGTCGAGGATGCGAATGGCGTTGGCGTCGACGACGGCGGACGTGGCTTCGTGGGCGCCGGCGCGACCCAGGGTGAACAGCTTGCGCCAGATGGACATCGGAAGGCTCCGGGAAATTCTAGGTTTGGGTCAGGCGGCGGACGAGAACGAGGTGCGCAGGTCGGAAGCCACTTCGATGGCGTTCTCGGCCAGGGTGCGCAACTCGATCAGGATGTCCTCGATCGAGGTGGTGGTCGAGAGTTCGCCGAACAGTTCGTAGTAGTCGCGGCCGCCGACGACGCAGATGCCGAAGTTCGACAGCGGCACCAACTTCTGGGCCTTGAGCAGGAACTCGTTGAAGGCGTGACGGTCTTCCTGTTCGTCGACCGGCCACAGCAGGGCCGAGGCGGCGACCTGCTGGTCGCTGACGCTGATGTAGATCTCCAGATCGCCATGCCAGTGCATGGTCGCCAGCAGGATCTCGTCGGCGCCGTCCAGGACGCTGACGGTGATCTCGTCGGCGCCGCGTCCGGGCGCTTCGTCCAGGGCCGCCTTCAGCGAGCGGACAGTCCAGGGCGTCTGACTCATCGGGTCGTGATCCTCTTCAGCGGGCCATCTTGGCCGTKTTCATACAAGATGGGAACCCGAACGCCAGCCGTCGAGAGCGAGCGGCGCCCCTTTTACAGCGCAGGCTGGCGCCGTACATGAGGGTCCAGTGTTGCAGGGACCCGCCATGTTCAGTCGCTTATTCGGCCGCAAGGAACCCGCCCCGGAGTCGGCGCTGCCGGCCATCCGCAACGTGACTCTGGGCCGGACGGTCTGGCTGGACCCGCTGGCGTGGAAGCGGTTCGGAAGCGACACCAAGTTCCCGCTCGACCGCGACACGCTGGAAATCACCGCCCAGGGCCTGGTGGACCTGAAGGACGGCGGCTTCGTGCACCGGTTCTACACCGACGACCACGTGATGTTTCAGGCCGTGTCGGACGATCGCGCCGGCCAGCGCCTGACCGACGTGACCATCTTCGTGCCCTGGGACAGCGCCTATCCGGGCGGCCGCGCCGACCGCGACGCCTGGGGCAAGCGCCTGCGCGCCCGCAGCTTCGCCGCCGCCGGTCTGCCGGAGTACTATCGCTTCTGGTTCGGAGACGAGGCCGAGAGCCAGGAGCCCGTGACCTTCTGGGAAGAGCTGCACGACGACCGCGACGGCGTGCCCGACCGCAAGATCTTCCAGACCTGCATGCTCTTCGCCCGCGACCTGCCCGGCGAGGGCCGCGAACTGCTGCTGGCCATCGAGATGGAGACCGAGGACCGCGAGGTCTCGTTCGAAACCATGATCGGCGTGCCGCTCGAAGTGGGCGAATTCCGCGCCTAAGCCTACCTGACAGGGGGAAAGACCATGTTCGACGTCAATGCCTTCGGCGAAAGCGCCCTGGCCTTCCTGGTGGCCTTCGTCGCCGCCGGCGTGTTCACCGTCGCGTTCAAGATCGTCTACCAGGCGGTGACGCCCTATGACGAAGCCAAGCTGATCCGCGAGGGCAACGTCGCCGCGGCCGTCGCGCTCGGCGGCGCCGTGGTCGGCTACGTGCTGCCGCTGGCCTCGGCGCTCAGCCACACCGTCAGCCTGATGGAGTTCGCCGCCTGGGCCCTGCTGGCCGGCGTCATCCAGATCGCCGCCTTCACCCTGGTGCGCTTCACCGTGCTCAAGGACCTGATCGACCGCATCGAGAAGGCCGAACTGGCCGCCGGCGTGTACCTGGCCTCGATCTCGCTGGCCGTCGGCCTGCTGAACGCCGCCTGCATGACCTCGTGAGGCCGGACATGAACGCGCTTTCTCCCCTGCCCGCCCCAGTTTTGGCTTCGACGCGGCGCCGCAAGCGCTCCAGCGCCGTGGCGCTGACCGGCCTGATGGCCGGCTCGGCCTTCACCCTGGTCGCGTGCGACGATCCCGGCTCGGCCACGCAATGGGGCGATCCGCCCGCCGCCGTCTCGGGTCAGAAGGTCGACGCCTCCAGCTTCGCCAGCCTGGACGAGTGCAAGGCTTCGGGCGACTTCACCGCCGACCAGTGCCAGACGGCCTATGACGAGGCCCAGAAGGCCAGCGCCGAGAACGCCCCGAAGTTCTCCGACCAGAAGAGCTGCGAGGAGCGCTACGGCGTCGACCAGTGCGTGCCGCGCAGCCAGGCCAATGGCGGCGGCAGCTTCTTCACCCCGCTGCTTACCGGCTTCATCATCGGCCAGGCCCTGGAAGGCATGAACAACCGCGGCTATCGCGGCGCGCCGATGTATCGCGACCGCGACGGCACATACTACAGCGGTTCGGGCTATCCGATCTCGCGCGACTACCTCTCGGGCCGCAGCCGGGTGCGCCAGGACAGCTTCGACGCGCCCTCGCGCTACGAGGCCCCGGCCCGGGTGCAGAGCCGCAGCAGCGTCATCTCGCGCGGCGGCTTCGGCGGCGGATCGCGCGGCTTCGGCGGCTGATTGGAACTGAAGACCGGTCGCCTCGCGTTGGATCCTCAAGGACCACGCGAGGCGACCGCATGACCGACAAGACCATCACCGGCGTTCCCCACCCGCGTTGGTGGCAACGCTATCCCACCCTGGCGTTCTGCGCCGCCTGGGCCGTGGGCCTGGGATTATTCGCGACCCTCGTCGCCTTCGGGCTTCAGGCCGCGGCCTGAACCGTCCCGCGCTGCAGCGTACGCACGGCCGTCAGCAGCCGCGCCGGCGTGATCGGCTTTTCCAGCCACATGTCGGGCTCGACCTGCAGCGCCCGCGGATCGCTGGCCGACACCATCAGCACCGGCACGTCGCGATCCTCGACCGCGCGCATCAGCTCGGCCCCCGTCATCCGCGGCATCGAATTGTCGGTGATCAGCAGATCGGGGGCGAAGGCGTCGAACGCGTCCAGCGCCTCGCGGCCGTCACGGCTCCACAGGACCTCGAATCCCGCGTCCTGCAACAGCATCTCGTAGACGCCGCCGAGGAGAATGTCGTCTTCCGCAATGAGGATCCGTCGCATGGCCAGCCCCAGCCCTGTCGAATGTGTGAACAGGTCTTAACCATGCCGCGACACCCGGTGTCAGCGTGCGCAATCGTCGCATTTCCCGAAGTTGAGCAACCAGAGCCCGAATCGCGCGACTCACTTCATCCGAAGGCTTAGTCCGGCCGCGACCAGATGGACGGCGTCGGCGGCCCGGGCCAGGGCCTGGTGCAGGCGGCCGGCCTCGTCGCGGAACCTGCGGGCCAAGGCGTTGTCGGGCACGACGCCCCAGCCGACCTCGTTGGAGACCAACCAAAGCTCGCCGTCGAATTCGGCGGCCGCCGCGACAAGTTCGGCGCCGGCGGACGAAACGTCGCACTCGGCCAGCATCAGGTTGGTCAGCCAGAGGGTGAGGCAATCGACGACCGCCACGGCGCCCGGCGGCAGGCCGCGCAGGGCTGCGACCAGGTCAATGGGCGCTTCCAGCGTGATCCAGGCGTCTCCTCGGTCGAGCTGATGGCGGGCGATGCGCTCCTCCATCTCGGCGTCGAAGGCCTGGGCGGTGACGACCATCACCGGCGTGACGCCGCGCGAGCGGGCCACGATCTCGGCCGCGCCCTGGGCGAAGGCGCTCTTGCCGGAACGGGCCCCGCCCAGGACCAGGGTGACTGACAACGCTGAGGCCTCCAGATTGACGGTGTGCGGCGCACCATATAGTGCAGCCAGCGCGACAGGTTCCTCCCAAAGAGGATGAAAAGGGAACTCGGGTGTGAAACCCGGGCTGCCCCCGCAACTGTAAGCGGCGAGTTCGCGCGTCACATGCCACTGGGACTGTTCTTCGGAAGAGGCCTGGGAAGGCGACGCGCAGCAACGATGACCCGCGAGCCAGGAGACCTGCCTGTCGCGGTCGTTTTTCGTCCGGCCGGGGTGCGCCGTACGATCGGGTTCTTCCCCGCATGACGACGCTGGTCCGGGCGTGTTCCTCGTGGAGCACGCTCCTTCTTGTCGCGCACGGAGGAACGACATGCGCCTTGTTTCCCTGCTGGCCCTGGCGGCCGCAGTTCCCGCCCTCGCCCTGCCCGCCTACGCCATGGCCGATGACGCCGCGGCGGTCGACCAGGTGGTCGTCACCGCCGGCCGCGAACCGGAAAAGCTGTCGGAAGTTTCGACCAGCATGACGGTGATCGACGCCGAGACCCTGAAGAAGTCGCAGGCCGTGGTGGTCTCCGACCTGCTGTCGCGCACCGCGGGCGTCACGGTCACCCGCAACGGCGGCGTCGGCGGCTCGACCCAGCTGCGCATCCGCGGCGCCGAGACCGACCAGACGGTGGTTCTGATCGACGGCGTCAAGCTGAACGATCCGTCCTCGACCGGCGGCGGCTACAACTTCGCCACCCTGCTGGCCGGCAACATCAACCGCATCGAAGTGCTGCGCGGTTCGCAGTCGACCCTGTGGGGCAGCCAGGCCATCGGCGGCGTGGTCAACATGATCACCGCCGTGCCGACCGGCCCGCTGGGCGCCACGGTCTCGGCCGAAGCCGGCTCGCGCGACACCGCCTACGGCCACGCCGCCGTCAGCACCGGCGGCGACTGGGGCGGCTTCCGCCTGGCCGGCGCCTACTACACCACCGACGGCGTCTCGGCCTTCGGCAAGTCGTACGGCGGCAAGGAGAAGGACGGCTATCGCAACGCCGCGATCAGCAGCCGCCTGGACCTGAACGTCACCGACTGGGCCGCCGTTGACCTGCGCGCCTCGTACGCCGCGACCAAGAACGAGTTCGACGGCTTCCCCGCGCCGCTGTTCGCCTTCGCCGACAGCCCCGAGTACGGCAAGACCAAGGAACTGGTCTCCTACGCCGGCGTGCGCCTGAGCGCCTTCGACGGCGCGCTGAAGAACCGCCTCGGCTACGGCTACACCCAGACCGACCGCGACAACTTCGATCCCAGCTCGTCGGTCCCCAAGACCTTCGACGCCCGCGGCACCAACAACCGCTTCGAGTACCAGGGCACCTGGACGATCAACGAGGCCCTGCGCGCCACCTTCGGGGCCGAGACCGAGCGCTCGTGGTTCCGCACCGCCTCGCCGTCGACCTTCGATCCGGCGCCCAAGCCCGACCGTCATGCGGCCAGCACCGACAGCCTGTACCTGCAGCTGCAGGCCAAGCCGCTGGCGGGCCTGGTGCTGACCGGCGGCGTGCGCCAGGAAGACCACTCGGCCTTCGGCGACGCGACCGTCTACCAGGCCGGCGCCACCTACTCGCCCAATGACGGGGTGACGGTGTTCCGCGCCAACTACGGCGAAGGCTTCAAGGCCCCGTCGCTGTACCAGCTGTACAGCATCTACGGCGACGACGGCCTGAAGCCCGAAGAGTCCGAGAGCGTCGACCTGGGCGTCGAGCACAGCGTGCTGAACGGCCGGGTGCGCGCGGGCGTGACCTGGTTCCACCGCGACATCACCAACCAGATCGACTTCGTCTCGAACAACAACCCGCCGAACTATGGCGGCTACGCCAACTTCGCCAAGACCGAGACCAGCGGCGTCGAGCTGGAAGCCACCATCGAGGTGACCTCGGCCCTGCAGTTGACCGCCAACTACACCAACATGGACGCGATCAACCGCTCGGCCACGAACAACGGCAAGCGCCTGCCGCGCCGCCCGAGCGAGACGGCCAACCTCAACGCCGACTATGACTGGTCGAACGGCCTGACCACGGGCGTTTCGGTGCAGTACGTGGGCGAGAGCTACGACAACGCCACCAACGCCCGCCGGCTGAAGAGCTACGCCCTGTTCGACCTGCGCGCGGCCTATCCGGTCAATGAGCAGTTCGAGGTGTTCGGCCGCGTCGAGAACCTCTTCGACAAGGAATACCAGACGATCTACCGCTACGGCTCGGTGGGCCGCGGCTTCTTCGCCGGCGTGCGGACGAAGTTCTGATGAGCGGCTCGCCGGCGTCCCTTTCCGGACACGGCGGCCGCCTGGCGGCGGCGCGGGCGCGTTTTCCGAACGCGCCCGCGCCGTGGCTCGATCTGTCGACGGGGATCAATCCCCGTCCCTATCCGGTTCCGCCCCAGGCCTTCGAGGACTGGGGCCGCCTGCCCGATCCGGCCGACCTTCTGAAGCTCGAAGCCGTCGCCGCGCAAGCCTTCGGCGTCGAGGATCCGGGCCGGGTCGTGGCCATGCCCGGCAGCGAGACGGCGATCCGGCTGCTGCCCAAGATCCTGCCGCGCGGCCGCGTCAGCCTGCCGCTGCCCACCTATTCCAGCCACGCCCACGCCTGGCGGCGGGTGGGTTCGGAGGTCGTGGCCGATCCGGCCGAAGCCGACGTCTGCGTGGTCGTGAACCCCAACAATCCCGACGGCCGCAGCCTGGCGCCCGAGGCGGTGCTGGCGCTGGGCCAGCGCGGCGCGATCGTCGACGAGGCCTTCGTCGAGTGCGAGCCGGCGCTGTCGGTCGCAAGGTTCGCAGGCTCGCCCGGCCACGAGCGGCTGGTCGTGCTGCGCTCGTTCGGCAAGTTCTACGGCCTGGCCGGCCTGCGGCTGGGCTTCGTCATCGCCCGCCCGGCCCTGGCGCGCCGCCTGCGCGACACGCTGGGCGAATGGCCCCTCTCCGCCCCGGCCCTGGCCGCGGGCCTGGCGGCCTATCCCAACGCCGCCTGGGCCGACGCCGCGCGCGCCAGCCTGGCCGACGACGCCGCCCGCCTGGACGCCCTGCTGGCGGGCGCCGGGTTCGAGATCGTCGGCGGAACCAGCCTGTTCCGGCTAGCGCGCGCGACCGACGCCCCGGCCCGTTTCGAGACCCTGGCCCGGTCGGGGATCCTCACCCGCCCCTTCGACCACGACGCCGGCCTGCTACGCTTCGGCCTGCCCGGATTCGACGCCGACTGGGCGCGCCTGGCCGCCGCCCTGGAGACTTCGCGATGACCGACGAGAACACCCTGCACGCCGAGGCCATGCGCGCGCTGAAGGCCGAGCGCGAAGAGCTGATGAAGAGCAAGACGCTCGAGAAGGGCCTGCTGCTGGTCCACACGGGCGACGGCAAGGGCAAGTCCTCGGCCGGTTTCGGCATGGTCGCCCGCTCGCTGGGCTGGGGCATGCAGGTGGGCGTGGTGCAGTTCATCAAGGGCAAGTGGAAGACCGGCGAGCGCCTGTTCTTCAGCCGCTTTCCTGACCAGGTGCGCTATCGCGTGATGGGCGAAGGCTTCACCTGGGACACCCAGGACCGCGAGCGCGACATCGCCGCCGCCAAGGCCGCCTGGGAGGAGTCCAAGGCGATGATCGCCGATCCGGCCCTGGACTTCGTGCTGCTGGACGAGATCAACATCGCCCTGCGCTACGACTATCTCGACATCGACGAGGTCGTCGCGGTGCTGAAGGCCCGCCCCAACGACAAGCACGTCTGCCTGACCGGCCGCAACGCCAAGCCGCAGCTCTTGGAGATCGCCGACCTGGTCACCGAGATGACCCTGGTCAAGCATCCCTTCGAGCAAGGCTTCAAGGCCCAGCGCGGGGTCGAGTTTTGAACGGCCTGAACCGCCGCACGGCGCTGACCGCGGGCCTGGCGGTCGGGCTCGGCGCAAGCGCGGCTCGGGCGGCGACGCGCAAGCCGCGCCTCGTCTCGCTCAATCCCTGCCTCGACGGCGTGCTGGTCGAGGTGGCCGACCGCGACCAGATCGCGGCGCTGAGCCACTACGCCCGCGACCCGCAGCAATCGAGCATAGCCGAGCGCGCCAAGAGCTATCCGATCACTTACGAGAGCGCCGAGGAGGTGATCGCGCTGCGGCCCGACATCGTGCTGAGCGCGGCCCATTCCTCGCCGGCCACGCGAGCGGCGCTGAAACGGCTGGGCGTGCGGGCCGAGCTCTTCAAGGTGCCCAACAGCTGGGCCGAGAACCAGGCCGACATCCGCCGCATCGCCGACGCCGCCGGCCATCCGGACCGCGGCGAGGCCCTGATCGCCCGCATCGACCGGGCGCTGGCCGCCTCGGCCCCGCCGCCGGGCTCGCGCCCGCTGGAGGCATTGGTGTTCCAGCCCAACGGCTTCGCGGCCGGCGAAGGGACGCTGGTCGACGAGATGATGAAGCGCGCCGGCTTCACCAATGTCGCCAGCCGCTATGGCCTGAAGAAGTGGGGAAATGTCTCGCTCGAAAGGCTCCTGGCCGATCCGCCGCAGGTGCTGCTGGCCGGCCAGGCGCGACCCGATGCGCCGACCTGGGCCGAGCGGATGCTCAGCCACCCCGCCCTCGCCAAGGTGAGCCATCGCATGACCCGAGCCACCTTCCCCGAACGGCTGCTCTATTGCGGCGGCCCGACCCTGATCGACACCGCCGCCACCCTGGCGGCCGCTCGCCGCCAAGTGCTGAAAGCCCGCGCATGAGCCATTCCCGCCGTTCCTGGCTGCTGATCGGCGGCCTGCTCGTGGCCATAGCCGTCCTCTTCGGCCTGTCGCTGATGAGCGGCCGGGTCTGGGCGCCGTGGAGCGCCTGGATCGACCGCGCCGATCCGCGCTGGGCGATCATCTTCGAACTGCGCCTGCCGCGCACCGTGCTGGCCGTGGCCATCGGCGCGGCGCTGGGCATGTCGGGCGCGGCCATGCAGGGCTACACCCGCAATCCGCTGGCCGATCCGGGCGTGCTGGGCGTGTCGTCCATGGCCGCCCTGGGCGCGGTGATGAGCCTCTATCTGGGCCTGGCCTTCACCGCGACCTGGCTGCTGCCGGCCTGCGCCATCCTGGGCGCGGGCTTCGGCGTCGTCCTGATGCTGGCCCTGGCCGGGACCACCGGCGGCACGGTGACCTTCCTGCTGGCCGGCGTGATCCTCAACACAGTGGCCAGCGCCGGCGTGGCCCTGGCCCTGTCGCTGGCCCCGAACCCGTGGGCGGCGCAGGAAATCATCAGCTGGCTGCTGGGTTCGCTGGCCGACCGCAGCGTCGACGAGGTGCGGCTGGCCGCGCCGCTGATCATCGTGGGCCTGGCCATCCTGCTGACCCTGCGCAAGTCGCTGGACGCCCTGACCCTGGGCGAGACCGGCGCTACGGCCCTGGGCGTCAACCTGTCGGCCGTCCGGGTGATCCTGGCCGTCGGCGTGGGGATCGCCTCGGGCGCCAGCGTGGCCGTGACGGGCCTGATCGGCTTTGTCGGCCTGATCGCACCACACCTGGTGCGTCCCCTCGTCGGGCACCGCCCCGGCGCCCTGCTCATTCCCTCGGCCCTGGCCGGCTCGGCCCTGGTGCTGGCGGCCGACATCGTGGTGCGCCTGACGCCCTCGGCCGCCGAGATGCGGCTGGGCGTAGCCAGCGCCGCCGTCGGCGGGCCGTTCTTCCTGGCCCTCCTGATCTCCATGCGCCGGAGGCTCGCATGACCGCCCCCCTTCTCTCCGGCTCCACGCTTTCCGCCGAAAACCTGACCGTCTCGCTGGGCGGCCGCGCCGTGCTGCACGGCGTATCCGCCGAGTTCAGGGCCGGCGAGGTCACGGCCGTCGTCGGTCCCAACGGCGCGGGCAAGTCGACCCTGCTGGCGTGCCTGGCCGGCCTGCGCAAGCCCGACACCGGCGGCGTCAGCCTGGCCGGCGCGCCGCTGAGCGCCCTGTCGCACCGCGATCGCGCCCGCAAGATCGGCTTCCTGCCGCAGACGCCGGAAGTGGCCTGGGCCGTCGATGTCGAGACCCTGGTGGGCCTTGGCCGTACGCCCCACAGCGGCATGCGCGGGCTGTCGGAAGCCGATCGCGCGGCCGTGGCCCGGGCGCTCGAGCGCACTGACCTGCAGGGCCTAGCCCGCCGCGAGGTCAAGAGCCTGTCGGGCGGCGAGCGCGGCCGGGCCCTGTTCGCCCGGGTGCTGGCCGGCGAGCCGAGCTGGCTGCTGGCCGACGAACCGCTGGCCGGGCTTGATCCCGGCCACCAGCTGGACGCCGTGGACCTGATGCGCGGTTTCGCCGCCCAGGCCGGCCAGGGCGTGGTCATGACCCTGCACGACCTGGCCATCGCCGCGCGGCTGGCCGACCGGGTGCTGGTGCTGGTCGACGGCCGACTGATCGCCGACGGTCCGCCGCGCGAGGCCTTGACGCCCGACGTGCTGGCCCGCGCCTATGGAGTCACGGCAAGAGTGGTCGAGGGGCAGTCCGGCCCCCTGATCGAACTTGTGGGACGCCATGGCTGAACCCCTGCTGCTCGCGCCTCCGCTGGCCCTGCTGATCGAGGCGCTGGTCGGCTATCCGCAAGGGCTGCACAAGGCCCTGCCGCATCCGGTGACCTGGATCGGCAAGGCGATCGAGGCGATGGAGCGGCGGTGGAACCGGCCTGAAAGCTCCGAGATCCGCCGCAAGGAGCTGGGCGTCGTCACGGTGGCGATCCTCATAGGCGCCGCGATCCTGATCGGCAGTCTTCTGGAGGCGGCGTTCGACAGCGGCCTGCTGGCCACCTTGGCCGTGGCGCTGCTGGCGACACTGGGGCTCGCGCAGCGCAGCCTGCATCAGCACGTGATGGCGGTGCTGGATCCGCTGGAGGCCGGCGACCTGCCCGCCGCGCGCGAGGCGGTGAGCCTGATCGTCGGGCGCGACGTCGACGACCTTGATCTGCACGGCGTGACCGCCGCGGCGCTGGAGAGCCTGGCCGAAAGCTTCAACGACGGCGTGGTGGCCCCGGCCTCGTGGCTGACCCTGTTCGGCCTGCCGGGCCTCTTCGCCTACAAGGCGGTGAACACCGCCGACAGCCAGATCGGCCACATGGAGCCGCGCTGGCGATCGTTCGGCTGGGCGGCGGCCAAGACCGACGACGTGATGAACTGGGTTCCCGCGCGACTGGCCGGCGGCCTGATCTGCGTGGCGGCCGGCTGGAAGGGCTGGGCGACCATGCGGCGCGACGCCAGGAAGCACGCCTCGCCCAACGCCGGCTGGCCCGAGGCGGCCATGGCCGGCGCGCTGGGCGTCAAGCTGGGCGGCCCGGCCCGCTACGACGGCGAGACCACCCAGCGCCCGAGCTTCGGCGACGGCCGCGCGCCGGACCTGACCGACCTGCGACGGGGCCTGCGGATCTATCGCCGGGCCTGCGCCCTCTTGTGGCTGCTGGTGACGCTGCTGTGCCTGGGCGGCTGGAGACTGACCCAATGACCTTCACCCCGCCCCCCATCGCCGCCGTCGACCGGGCGCTGGAGGCCCGGCTGCGCGCGAAACTGGACGGCAAGGCCAAGCCGCCGGGGTCGCTTGGCCGCATCGAGGACCTGGCCGTGCGCCTGGGCCTGATCGCGGACGGCCTTGCCCCCCGCGCCGATCGCACGACCCTGCTGGTGTTCGCCGGCGACCACGGCCTGACACAGGAGGGCGTCTCCAGCTATCCGTCGAGCGTGACGGTGGCGATGGTCGGCCTGTTCCTGTCGGGCCGGTCCAGCGTCAACGCGTTCGCCAAGGCGACGGACGTGACGGTCAAGGTGGTCGACGCCGGCGTGGCCGCCGACCTGCCGGGCCACCCCGACCTGATCGACGCCAAGGTGCGCCTGGGCGCCCGTAACGCCGCCCGCGAGGCGGCCCTGACGCCGCAGGAGACCCATCTGGCCCTGACGCGGGGGATCGAGATCGCCGGCCAGGCCCTCGACACCGCCGACGTGCTGGCCATCGGCGAGATGGGCATCGGCAACAGCTCGGCCGCCGCCCTCGTCATGCATCGCCTGGCGCCGGCGCCGCTGGAGGCGTGCGTGGGCCAGGGCACCGGCCACGACGCCGAGGGCCTGGCCCGCAAGGCCGCCGTCATCGCCCGCGCCGCCGCCCGCAGCGACGCCGAGGATCCGTTCTCGGTGCTGGCCGAGTTTGGCGGCTGCGAGATCGCCATGATGGCCGGCGCGGTGCTGGGCGCGGCCGCGCGGCGACGCCCGGTGCTGGTCGACGGTTTCATCGCCACCGCCGCCGCCCTGGCGGCCGTGCGCCTGGCGCCCGAGGCGATGGACTACTGCGTCTTCGCCCACGGTTCGGCCGAGAAGGGCCACGGCGCGATGCTGGCCGCTCTGGGCGCCGAACCGCTCCTGGACCTTGGCCTGCGACTGGGCGAAGGCACCGGCGCGGTGCTGGCCGCCCCGCTGCTGGCGGCGGCCGCGAACCTGCTCACCGAGGTGGCCGACCTGGCCGACGTGCTGGGATGATCGGCCGGCAGGTCCAGCTGCTGCTCTGCGCGGTGCAGTTCCTGACGCGCCTGCCGACCCCGCCGCTGGGCGGGTTCGAACCCGACTGGATCACCCGCTCGGCGCGCTACTTCCCGCTGGTCGGCCTGCTGGTCGGCGGGATCAGTGCGCTTACGCTGCTGGCGGCCAGCGCCGGCTGGAGCGGCTGGCTGCCGGCGATCCTCGCCCTGGGCGTCGGCTTCCTGGTCACCGGCGGCTTTCACGAGGACGGCCTGGCCGACAGCGCCGACGGCCTGGGCGGCGGCCAGACCCGCGAACACCGCCTAGAGATCATGAAGGACAGCCGGGTCGGCACCTACGGCGTGCTGGCGCTGGTGACGATCCTGGGGGCCAAGGCCGCGGCCCTGGCCAGCCTGACGCCGCTGAACGCGGCCCTGGCCCTTGTGACCGCCCATGGGGTCGGCCGCGTCGCCGCCGTGGCGGCCATGGCCGCCCTGCCCCATGTGAGCGACCGCGACCACGCCAAGTACAAGCCCGCGCCCGACGGCGTGAAACCGATCGAGGTGCTGGTCGCCGCGATCCTGGGCCTGTGGCCGCTGCTGCTGGCGCCGCCGCTCGGCGCGCTGACGGCGATCGCCTTCGCCGCCGTCCTGGCCACGGCCATGGCCCTGCTGGCCCGCCGCCTGATCGGCGGCTATGTCGGCGACGTGCTGGGCGCGATCGAACAGGTCGCCGAGCTGGGCGTCCTGCTGGGCCTGGCGGCGTTTCTGGCATGAGGCTGGCGGTCTGCCCGCTGAGCCGGCTGGACGCGCATCTGGCCGCGCACCAGCCCTCGCACGTGGTCAGCCTGCTGTCGCCGAGCGCCCAGCCCCCCGAGATCGGCGCGGGGGAGCGGCTGCACCTGGCCTTTCACGACATCGCCGAGCCGCGCGAGGGCCTGGTCGCGCCCGATGCGGCGATGATCGCCGACCTGCTGGCCTTCGCCGACGCCTGGGACGGCGCGCGGCCGCTGCTGCTGCACTGCTATGCCGGGGTCAGCCGCTCGACGGCGGCGGCGTTCATCCTGGCCTGCCGCCTGGCGCCGCACGGCGACGAGGCCGAACTGGCCAAGGCGCTGCGCAGCCTGTCGCCCTCGGCCACGCCCAACCCGCTGATGGTCGCCCTGGCCGACGCCGCGCTGGAACGCCAGGGGCGGATGATCGCCGCCATCCGAGCCATCGGTCGGGGCGCCGAGGCCTTCGAGGGCGAGGCCTTCACCTGGGATCCTGGTCAGTAGGTGACCGTGGCGATCACCTGGTCTCCGTAGGTGGCTGGCGACGGCGTGGTCTGGGCCGGGACGCGGCCGTAGAGAGTCAGGGGCTGGGTTGCGCCCGTCCCGCTGCCGCCGACCGTCAGGCCCGCGCCGGTCCCCCAGGGCGATCCCCGCGCCTCGTCCTTGTAGATGCCGTAGGTGACGTACTGGCTGGCGGCCTTCATCCGCCGGGCCGTGGCCGAGGTTCCCTGCTGGCCGTTGTCGAGGCCGATGGCGTAGGGGGTGTCCTTGGTGCAGGTCACCGACATGCCGGTCTGGGCGTCCTTGTTGGCGCTGAGCACGCCGACATTGCCGAAGTTGAGATTGCCGGTCGTGATCGTGCAGTCGGCGATCAGCGTGGCGCTGAAGGTGAAGGTGGCCGGGGTCAGGGTCGAGCCGACGGTGACCCCCGCGCATGACAGAAGGTTCAGCCCCCAGAAGAAGGTCTGGCCCGTGAAGCTGGTGGAATAGGCGCCCGGCAAGGTGGTCGTGCTGGTCGACAGCCGTAGATAGACGGTCTGGTTGACGTTGATCGAACTGCCCGTGCCGGGATTGGCGGTGATGGTCGGCACCGTGCCGAACACCAGCAGCACCGACGAGCCCCAGGGCTGGGTGCGGCCGCTGTCCTGATAGATCTGGAACGGCACGGTGGCGCCGCCCGGCCCGGCCATGTAGCGCTGGCCCGCGCCGTTGCTGCCGCCGGATCCCGCGTCGAGGTTGGGGCACAGCGAGACCGGCAGCAGCGGGGTCAGTCCCGTGCAGCTGAAGTTGAGGTTGGCCGTGGCGTCGACATTGCCGGCCGTCAGCGGGCTGAGGGTCGAGCCGAGATTGACGCTGGAGATCGAGGCGCTGCAGCTGGCCGCGGCCCGGGCTTGCGACGGCGCGCCGAACCAGGCCAGGGCCAGGACCAGCAGGCCGGCCAGCGCCGCAAGGCGCAGGGGCCAGCGCCTAGCGGCAGACGGCGTCGACGACATGCCAGCCTCCCTCGCTGGCGGCCGTCCCCAGGACCAGCCGCGCGACGCATTCGTTCCCGTCCTCGACGACCACGCGCAGGTCGCCGTCCGCGATCACGCCGGTCAGGAAGGTCTGGCCATCGTAGCCGACGATGGCGCGCTCGGCGACGCCGGGGCGGATCACCTCGGCGCCCGGCGGCACGAAGCCGCCGTCGGGGCGATAGAGCGTCAGCAGCACCGCCGGCGGGCTCTTGCCCACGCCGAAGCGGACGATGGCCCCGCCCCCCGCCATCGGCGTGACGGTGCGCTCGGTCTGGGCCGCCTCCAGCTCCAGCGGCAGGTCCTGGCTGTCGATCGACAGGCGGTTGATCTCGAAGGCCTCCAGATTGCGCACCAGCAGCCGGCCGTTGCGATCGCTGCGGCCGACCTTCTGGTTCTGATAGAGCACCGGCACGTCGGGAGCGCCGACCTCGACCAGGGCGAAGGCGCCTTCCAGGCGGTTGGTCGCCGCGCTCACCCCGCCCAGCCAGGCCAGCGCGCCCTCGACCTGAACCTGGCCCCGCGCCGCGCCGTCGGCGTACTGCACCGCGCCCGAGACGCGGGCGTTGCGGCCGCGATAGGCGGCCTGCACCTCGGCCGCCTGCCGGGCGCCCTGCTCGATCCTGGCGCGCCAGCCGTAGCTGCCGTCGGCCTGGGTCTCGGCGCGGCTGGCCTCGACGAAGCCGAAGGTGTCGCCGCCCTGGGCCTGGACGCCGGCGGTGGCCGAGCCGGTCGAGCCCAGGGGAATGGAGATCCCGAAGAAGGCGCCGGCGTCGCGACGCTCGCCGCGGCTGACATAGCCGGTGACGTAGGCCGTCACCCGGTCGGCCAGGGTATGGCGCAGCGATCCGCTCCACACCTGGCGACGCGGCCCGGTGGCGGGCGTCTGGGCGCTGTAGGAGGCGCTGGCGACGGGCGCCTCGCCGCCGCGCATCAGCAGGGCCAGGCGCAGCGGGCTGGAGACCGTGACCTGGTCGATGGCGCGCGGCGGCTCGTCGCCGGCCATCTGCCAGTTGCGATAAAACGACGGACGCGAGGTCACCGAGGCCAGGTCGCGATAGCCGGCCGAGGCCCGCATGCTCATGCCCGAGACGTAGAGACCGGCGAACCGGCTGTCGAAGATCACCGCGGCCAGCGCGCCGGCGCGGTCGTCGACATGGCTCGCGGCCGCCGAGGCCGAGACCACGCCCAGCCCGCCGACCTGCGCCGTGACCCCGCCGCCGCCCTGCACCAGGCCCGCGCCGGCCTCGACGTGACCCTCGACCGTCAGGGCGTCGAACACGCCGTAGCGCAGGCTGGCCGAGCCGATCGGCGAGCCGGCGTAATCGGCCGACTCCACGCCGAAGCCGCGACGGGCGAACCCCGCCTCCGCCGAGAAGTCGGCCAGTCCCTTGCGCAGCAGCAGCGGCGTGGCGAAGAACGGCGCGTCCACCGCCACCTGGCGGCCGGCGGCGTCGGCGAGCACCAACCGCACGTTGCTGTAGCCCTGGGCCGACGGCAGGCCGTCGATCCGAATGGGCCCGGCCCCCACAGGCCTGCTGAGGATGCGGTTGTCGTTGACGTACAGTTCCAGCGTCGACGGCGCGGCCGCGGTGGCCGCCAGCCGCGGCGAGGGCATGGTGACGATGTCGGGCCGGGTGGCGAAATCGCGCCGGATCTGGAAGCCGGCCATGCGGATCGGCCGGGTCCAGGCGAAGCCGCCATTGATGTAGTCGCCGCCGCGCAGGCCCAGCATCCGCTTGGGATCGTACCAGGACCAGGTGGTGTCGAGACGCACGATCCGGGTCTCTTCGCCGACATGGCTGGCCGAGACCCCGCTGGCCAAGGCGCCGAACCGGCCAAAGACGCGGCCATCGAGCGCCAGCCCCATGGCGTCGACGCCCAGTGCGTCGTCGGCGTCGACCTGACCGGCGTCGGCCGAGAAGATGTAGTTGAGCACCGCGCCCAGGTCCTGGCGGGGCGCGCCGGCCGCATCGCGGCGGACGGCCAGGTTGAAGCGCTGGATCGCCAGCCGGTCGAGATCGGCCGCGACCATCAGGCGCTGGCCGGGATCGTCATAGACCGCCGTCAGGCCCGGGACGCCGGTCAGGTCGACCAGGCCGGCCGCCGGGGCGGCCAGACCGACGGCGCGCATCTCGTCGGCCTGCATCCGCAGGCGTCCGTCGCCCTCGCGCTCGACGGCCGCGACCAGGCCGGTGTTGCGGCCGTTGATCCAGACTTCGAGCTGCAGGTCCTCGCGCATGGTCGCGACAGCCTTGAGATCGGGGAGCGGCAGGTCCTGGGCCAGGGCGCTGGCCCCGCAGACGGCGAAGACGGCGCTCAGAAGGGCCGCCTCAGTCGCTCTTGAGCGGCGCATCGATCGGCCCGGTGTCGGTATCGGCGATCAGCCGAGTCCCGGCGGCGGGCTGGAAGGCCCCCGCGGGCCAGGAGACTTCCGCTCCAGGCAGAACATAGCCCACCAGGCCCTTGCGTTCGGCAAGGACCGCTCCGGAGGCGTCGCCGATCTTCAGATTGGCCAGACGCAGGCGGCGGGCGCCGGTGTTGCGGCCGACCAGGGCCGCGCCGCCGTCCTCGGACGGCTGCAGCCGCCACTCGATCCGAGGCCGTTCGCGGCCGGAGCCGAAGAACAGCGGAATGGAGTGGCGCATCAGGAGGGTGACCTGCCGGCCGGACTCGCTGAGCGGCGGCGGCAGTTCGTCGACGATAAGACGGTAGGATTCCTCGGCCTCGGGCGGGCGGCCGTCGAGGCGCACGACGCGGACCGTGCGGCTGGCGCCGGGATCGACCTTGGCGATCGGCGGGCTGGCCACCACGCCGGTCGCCGGGGTCAGCACGTCGCGCCCGCCGGACTGCGTCCAGCGGAACACACGGATCTGGACGTTCAGCGGGGCGACGTCGTCGTTCTGCAGCGTCAGGGTCGTCGCGTTCTGGCCGGCCGGCAGGTCCAGGCTCACGGGGCTGACGCGCAGCGACGCGGCGGTCGCTTGCGCGCCGCCGAGCGCGGCCAGGGCCAGACCGGCCAGGAGGACGACCGGGCGCATCTCAGTAGGTGATCGTCACCGCGACCAGGTCGCTGTAGGCGCCCTGGGCCGGCGTTGTCTGGGCCGAGACACGGCCATAGGCGGTGTAGGACTGCACGGCGCCGTTGCCGGTGCCGGCCTGGGTGTCGACGTTCTGGGTGACGCCCCACACCTGGGTGCGGCTCGCGTCGCGGTAGAGGGCGTAGCCGACCGTGTCGTTGGCGGCGCTGGTCATCTTGCGCGCGCCGACGGTCGCCCCGGTGCCCGCCCCGGCGCTCAGGGCGACCGTGTAGGGCGTGGAATTGGTGCACTGGACGCCGATGGTGCTGGTGGTGTCGATGTTCGCGTCGATGACCCCGTGCGAGCCGAAGTCAACATTCGAGGCCGACTGCACCTTGCATTCACCTTGAATGGTCAAGTTGACCTGAAAAGAACTCGACGCCGTGGCAGCAGTCGCCGAACCAGATATCGCCATGAACGCCATCGTTCCAATGACGAAAACTGAAGTCGCTATTTTCCTCATGTCCGGCCGCCCCTTCTGGAAATTCGAACAGGATCTCACTCGCGCAAGACTTGCGGCGCTCGCTGTTGCCGAGTGATTAACGAGCATTAGGGGTAGCTGCGACAGCCGGTCGCGGAAGTTGCGCTCTCCCAGGTGGAGAGTTGGCTAATCCACCTCCCCCGGAAGTGGAGAAACGTCAATTTTCGGGACGTGCTTTGGTTGAGCGCAAAGGGAAACGGTGATTTTTGAACGTCGTTATGTCGCGAGCGACTGACATGGGTGAAAGTAGCAGCCCGCCGCCCGCCGCAGGGACGTTATGTCGCAGCCCGCCGCCGGGCCTAGAAGACGTCTGAAGGCGGGCCTTAAGGCCGCGACGGCGCGCGTCAGCGCCGGGTTTCGACAAAACCGGCCGCCATTCTCCAAGCTTGGACCCGGGGGCGTCGGGCAATCTGTCGACGTTCGATCAGCGCTCCACCGCATCGCACGATCGAATGGCGCGGCCCTCCTCCCCCGCCCTCGAGGCCGCCCGGCCGTCGTCTCGCCGCAACCCCGACCAGGCGAGACGGCGGCCGCAGGGCCGCGATGGAACACAGCGAGGCTTCGCGGCTTCCCTTCCCTACAGAGGAGGCCGCCATGCCCCACGTCCGATCCATCCCAGCCGCCCTGCCCGCCGACGACGCCGACAAGTCCATCGACCTGCAGGAACCCCGCTCGGTCCGCTACTGGACCGAGACCCTGGGCGTCAGCGAGGAGCAGCTCCACACCGCCTGCGAACACGCCGGCGCGTCGGTGGAGGAAGTGCGCAGGTATCTGGGCAGCAACAGCTGAGGGAGCTGGTAGGCCTGGAGGGACTCGAACCCCCAACCAGACCGTTATGAGCGGTCGGCTCTAACCATTGAGCTACAGGCCCCCATGCCGCGCGGGACGAGAGTCGGCGCGGGCGAGGACCGGTCGATTAGCATGGGCTGCACGCGGCTTAAAGGTGCGGTTCAGGTTGAGTTTGCGACAGGGGAACCAATCGCGGGTCGACGCACTGTCGTGTCCCCGTGCGCAGGAGAACAAGAACATGATCCGCAACCGCTCGACCGTTCCGGCCCTGGTCGCCGCCGGCGCCGCCGTCCTGGCCCTGTCGGCCGTCCCCGCGGCCGCCCAGAGCAACGACGCGGCCTTCCGCGCCACGACCTTCAACCTGTCGGCCTCCGGCGAGACCGCGATCGCGCCGGACATGGCCACCATCACCCTGGGCGTGCAGAGCGAAGGCGCCAGCGCGGCGGCGGCCCTGTCGGCCAACGGCGCGGCGATGAACAAGGTGATCGCGGCGCTGAAGAAGGCCGGCGTCGCCRAGCGCGACATCCAGACCTCGAACCTGAACGTCAATCCGCAATACGCCTACGAGCAGAACCAGCCGCCGCGCCTGACCGGCTACCAGGCCAGTAACCAGGTGACGATCCTGGCGCGCGACCTGTCCAAGCTGGGCCAGACCGTGGACGCGGCCGCCTCGGCCGGCGCCAACACCGTCGGCGGCATCAGCTTTGGCCTGCAGAACCCGCAGAAGGCCGAGGACGAGGCGCGCATCAAGGCCGTGGCGGCCCTGAAGGCCAAGTCCGATCTCTACGCCCGGGCCACGGGCTACAAGGTGGTGCGCCTGGTCAGCCTGAACGAGGCTGGCGGCTACACGCCCTCGCCGCAGCCCGTGCCGATGTTCGCCATGGCCAAGCGCGAGATGGCCGATTCGACGGCGATCTCGGGCGGTGAACTGAAGGTGCGGGTCGAGGTCAGCGCCACCTACGAGGCGCAGCAGTAACGACCAGGATCAGTCCTGAAACCGGAGACCTCGCTCCCAGACCGGGAGCGAGGTTTTCCTTTGTCAGAAGCCGGCGCGGACGAAGGCGCGCTCGACGCGGTCCTGGATCTCGATGCCCGGCAGGGCGCGATCGCCCTCCATGACCGCGACATAGCGCAGGCCCGAGGCCTGGCGGCCCTTGCCGGCCGGCACCGGCCCCATGGCCCAGCCCACACGGTTGGTCGGGCTGCTGTCGCAGCTGATGAATTTCGCCTCGCCGGCCAGGTTGGCCTTGAGCACGTCCTGGGCCGTCGAGGTCTTGCCCTCGCAGGTCGGCAGGTTGCGGGCGCAGGAGATGTAGCCCCCGCCCGTCCACAGCACCTTGCCGTCGGCTTGCGCGATCAGCACGCAGGTCGAGGGCGAGCCGATGGCCCGGCCGACGGCCTGGGTCAGGGCGTCCTCGTCGACGCCCTTGGGCAGCTTGGGGCCGCCGCAGCCGGCCAGCGCCAGAGCGCCGACCAGGACGAAAGCCGGGACGGCGCCGGACCGCATCAGGCGGCCTGCTTGATGACGTTGCCTTCGTCGAGCAGCACGACGGTGGGGGCGTAGTTGCGGGCCTCTTCGGCCGGCATCTGGCAGTAGGTGACGACGATGACGGTGTCGTTCTTCTGCACCAGACGGGCGGCGGCGCCGTTGACGCCGATCACCTTGGAGCCCCGCGGGGCTTCGATGGCGTAGGTGGTGAAGCGCGCGCCGGTGGTGATGTTGAGCACGTCGACCTGCTCGTTGGGCAGGATGCCCGAAGCGTCGAGCAGATCGCGGTCGATGGCGATCGAACCTTCGTAGTCGAGGTCGGCCTGGGTCACCGTGGCGCGGTGCAGCTTGGCCTTCATCATGGTCAGAAGCATGGCGACGCCCCTTCTTATCTCGTTGAAACACTGGGATTTCGCGAGGTCGCCACACACATGACCCGCGTTCAGTCTCGGCCATATAGACAGGATGGGCCCCAGGTTCAATCGCAGCGCAGCAAGGCGCGGTGGATCGTCGCGCGGGATCAGCCGGCCCTGGCCTTCAGGAAGGCCGTCATCTGGGCCAGCACCGGCGCCTTGCAGCGGAACGGCCGCGACAGCGCCAGCAGAGGCGCGGCGTGGTCCAGGCCCGGATAGACCTGCTCCTCGACGATCGCGCCGGCCTCGCGCAAGGCCTCGGCCAGCTTGCGGGTGTTGCGCGGACGGACGGTTTGATCGCCCTCCCCCGTCGCCAGGAACGCGGCTGGCGCGTCGGTGCGGACGAAACTGATCGGCTGGGTGGCCGGAAGATCGTCCGCGTGGCCGAAAGTGCGGGTGGTGATGGGGCCGTCGAGCGGCAGGAAGGCGTAGGGGCCCGACAGGCCGGCGAAGGCCCGTACCCTCTCGCCCTCGACCCCGGCGGCGGCCAGATAGGCGCGATCCAGCGACAGCATCGCGGCGATGTAGGCGCCGGCCGAATGTCCGGCCAGCGACAGCCGCCCCGGATTCCCGCCCAGGCGCGGCGCATGCTCGACCGCCCAGCGGACGGCGAGCGCAGCATCCTCGAGGAAAGCCGGATAGCGGACCTCGGGATGGAGGCGGTAGTCCGGCACGACGACCAGGAAACCCTGGGCCGCCAGAGCGCGCGCGGTCCAGCCGTAGTCGCCCCGCCGGCCTGAGTTCCACGCCCCGCCGTAGAAGAACACCAGCACCGGCCAGCCGCCCGCGCCGTCGGCGGGCGCATAGACGTCGAGCCGTTGACGGGGGTGCTCGCCATAGGAAACCCCGCGCACCGGGCGGCGCGCGGGGTCCTTGGGCGTCAGGGCGGCGAAGATCGCCAGCGGCGACCAGGCCTCGCCCAGGCTCAGAGCTTGAACCCGCCGGCCAGGATCTTGGCGTGGGCCGCCTTGGTGATCTTCACATAGCCCTTGCCGGGCTCGCGGAAGTACAGCGGATCCTTGATGACGGCCGGGTCGAAGCCCTCCTTCACCAGGTCGATCTTGCGGTACTTGAAGGTGCCGGTCGTCTCGATCTCGGGCTGCAGGCGCACGAACACGGGACGAGCGTAGGCTGGCATCTCGCGGTCGACATATTCGGCCAGGTTCTCGATCTCGAACTCGGGACCGACGACCAGCGAGGCCATGCCGGCCTTGCCGTCGAGGTCGCCCACCGGCACGCCGTAGACGTTGATTTCCTTGACGCCCGGGAAGCCCGCCAGGCGCTCGGACACCTCGCTGGTGGCGACGTTCTCGCCCTTCCAGCGGAAGGTGTCGCCGATGCGGTCGACGAAGTAGATGTAGCCGTCCCCGTCCTGGCGCATCAGGTCGCCGGTGCGGAACCAGGCGTCGCCCTTTTCGAAGACGTCGTGCAGCACCTTCTTCTCGGTGGCGGCCTTGTCGGCGTAGCCGGTGAAGTTGGAGCGGGCGTCGCTGGCGATGTGGCCGATGCACTCGCCGATCTCGCCGGGCTTGACCTCGACGCAGCAGCCGTTGGGGCCGCGCACGGGGGTCTCGGTCTCGACGTCGAACTTGACGATGCGGATGTTGAACTTCTTCTTCAGGTAGCCCGGCACCCGACCGATGGCCCCGCGGCGGCCGTCGAAGTTGAACAGCGACACGTTGCCTTCGGTGGCGCCGTAGAACTCCAGCACCCCGCCGACCTTGAAGCGGTCGAGCATGTCGTCCCAGACGTCGGGACGCAGGCCGTTGCCGAAGATCAGGCGCAGCTTGTGGGCGCGCTCGAACTCGTTCTCGGGCTGGTTGGCCAGGTAGCGGCACAGCTCGCCGATATAGACGAACATGGTGCAGTTCTCGCTGACCACGTCGCTCCAGAAGTGGGTGGCCGAGAACTTCTTGCGCAGGACGATGCTGCCGCCGTTCAGCAGGCCAGCGCCCATGGCGCAGAGGCCGCCGGTGGCGTGATAGAGCGGCAGGGTCACGTAGATGCGGTCGGTCGCGCGCGAGTCCGTCGAGCCGGCGAAGCCGCGCATGTAGAGCTGGGCGCGCATGTGGGTGATGCGCGCGGCCTTGGGCAGGCCCGTGGTGCCGCTGGTGAAGATGTAGAGGGCGGTGTCCTTGGCCACCAGGCCGTCGCGGGCCGTCAGGCGGTCGGGGCGCAGCTGGCTGCAGCTCTTCAGCGCGTTGACCAGATCGCGCTGGTCGCCGTGCACCGGGCCCAGCACCCATTGCTGGATGTGACGGCCAAGCTGCTCCTTGACGTCCTCGAAGCAGGGCGAGGTCTCCGGGTCGACGATGCAGTGCAGCGCCTGGGAGATGTTGAGGCAGTGCGCCAGCGCGGCGCCCGTCAGTTGGTTATTTATCAGAGCCGTGGCGACGCCGACCTTCGAAAGGCCGTACCAGATGGCCAGGTACTCGATGCGGTTGGGCATGAAGAGCGCCACGGTCTGACCGCGGGTGATCCCCTGCCCCTTGGCCCAATGCGCATAGCGGTTCGCGATCGCGTCCAGCTCCGCATAGGTGATCGTCTTGCCCTCGAACGTGATGGCGGGATTGTTCCGCCACTTGTCGACCGCCGCTTCCAGATCGTCGCAAATCAGGTTGTCGCTGTCGGGCGCAATGGACTTCACACGCTTGAGGGTGCGGGTCAGCCCCTTCAGGAACCGCCACTCGCGCTTCAACTTGGCCTGCAGACGCATAAATTCACTCCCTTCAAACAACCATTGGAGAGCGCCGGGCTAGCGGTCAAGTCGTTGGAAGGTCTTGAGTGTGCATCTGCGAAAAGCAACCTCGCAATTGCGACAAATCTTTTCGCATGCCGTAGGGGCACTATTGAAAGGGCCGCGTGGAACTGATCCACGCGGCCCCTTTGGTCTCGGATTCGAGGTTGACCCTAAGGTCAGCCTGCATCTCAGCCGTTGGCGACCTTGCGCTGGTTGTCGCGCGCGGCCTTCAGCTTCTCGGCGACCAGGAACGCCAGCTCCAGGGCCTGCTCGCCGTTGAGGCGCGGGTCGCAGTGGGTGTGGTAGCGATCGGCGAGATCGGTCTCCGACACCGMGCGGGCGCCGCCCAGGCACTCGGTGACGTTCTGGCCGGTCATTTCCAGGTGCACGCCGCCCGGATGGACGCCTTCCGAATGGGCCACTTCCACGAAGGTCTTCACTTCGGAGAGAATGCGGTCGAACGGACGGGTCTTGTAGCCGGTCGAGGCCTTCAGCGTGTTGCCATGCATCGGGTCGGTGGCCCAGACCACCGAGCGGCCGTCGGCCTTGGTGGCCTTCATCAGGCGCGGCAGGCGATCGGCGATCTTGTCCGAACCGAAGCGGCCGTACAGCGTCAGGCGGCCCGGCTCGTTGTTGGGGTTCAGGACGTCGATCAGACGCAGGAGGTCGTCGCCCTCCATGGTCGGGCCGCACTTCAGGCCGATCGGGTTCTTCACGCCCCGCATGAACTCGATATGGGCGCCGTCCAGCTGGCGGGTGCGCTCGCCGATCCACAGCAGGTGGGCGCTGGTGTCGTACCAGTCGCCCGAGGTGCTATCGACGCGGGTCATGGCTTCCTCGAAGCCCAGCAGCAGCGCTTCGTGGCTGGTGAAGAACTCCACGCGCTTGAGGTCGGGCTGGGTGTCGGGCGTGACGCCGACGGCCGACATGAAGGTCAGGGCCTCGGAGATCTTCTCCGACAGTTCGCGGTAGCGCGCGCCCTGCGGGCTGTCGCCGACGAAGCCCAGGGTCCAGCGGTGGATGTTGTAGAGGTCGGCATAACCGCCGCTGGCGAAGGCGCGCAGCAGGTTCAGCGTCGCCGCCGACTGGCCGTAGGCCTTGAGCAGGCGGTCCGGGTCGGGCACGCGCTCTTCGGGGTTGAAGTCCATGCCGTTGATGATGTCGCCGCGATAGGACGGCAGCGTCGTCTCGCCGATCGTCTCGATCGGTTCCGAGCGCGGCTTGGCGAACTGGCCGGCGATCCGCCCGACCTTCACCACCGGCTTGCCGCCGGCGAAGGTCAGCACGACCGCCATCTGCAGGATCAGACGGAACGTGTCGCGGATGTTGTCGGCGTGGAACTCCTTGAAGCTCTCGGCGCAGTCGCCGCCCTGCAGCAGGAAGGCCCGGCCTTCCGCGACATCGCCCAGCAGCGACTTCAGGCGCCGCGCCTCGCCGGCGAAGACCAGCGGCGGCATCTGGCGGAGGGTCTGTTCAACACGCTCGACGGCGGCCGCGTCCGGATAATCGGTCGGCACGTGCTTGGCGGGTTTGGCTCTCCAGGTCGCGGGGGTCCACCGGGCGGTCATGATGATCTCGAAGTTCTAAAGGGTAGCGCTCATAGCGCACCCTAGGGGTAAAAGCAAAAATCGTGCGACGAACCGGCTGTAGCCTAGCCGACCGGGGAAATTTCGACCCACTCGTCGCTGTATCCGCCGCTCGAACGACGCACGGCGATACAGGCGATGACAGCCAGGGCGCCGACGGCGATCCACCACTCCTGCCAGACGCCGAAGCTCAGCGCGCCGACGACCAGATAGCTGGTCAGCGCCGCGCCGCTCATGGCCGCCGCGCCCCGATCGGTCTCGGCCGCGCGAGTGACACCGTGGGCCAGCCAGCAGAAGAAGGCGCCGACGAGCGCCGCCCCCACCGCGCCGAGTTCGAGCCACAGCTGAAGCTGGGCGTTGTGGGTGTGCAGCGGAATGGCGTCGCCGAAGGTGCGGCTGGCGTCCAGGCCCCAGCCACGGAACGGGTGGTCCTGGATGTGGTCGGCGGCGAAGGCCCAGATGTTCAGACGCGCGTCCCACGACGGGGGCACGAAGTCGTGCAGCCAGCCCCAGAAGCCGCTCTGGATGGCCCACAGCACGGCGATCGGCGCGACGACGAACGGAATGGCCACGATCAGGGTCAGCACGCGCCCGCCGATCTTGCCGGTCGCCTTGATCAGGAACCAGACGACAGCGCCCGCCGCCAGGGCGACCAGGCAGGAGTCGGCGCTCGACAGCACCGAGGTGGTGATGACGCCGGCCAGCAGCAGCACGACGCCCGCCTGCTTGCCCCGGCGCGCCAGCGCCGCGGCCGCCGGCCAGAACAGCACCGCCATCACGTAGCAGCCGATCGAGATCTTGACCTTGGCCAGGTCCGGCCGGATCGGATCGCCGGTCAGCACGCGCAGCTTCTGGAAGATCGACGCGCCGCTCATGGCGTCGACGCCGACGACCACGGCCAGGGCCAGTACGCCAAAGCCCATGACGGTGGCCGCCCGATCAGCCGCCTGGCCCGAGAGGCGCAAGGCGGCCGCCACGGCGGCTCCATAGAGCGCCAGCTGCAGGAACAGCTTCACCGCGGTGATCTTCTCGATGTCGCCGTAGTCCTTGAGCGATCCGGGCGGCGGCGCGGCCGGGCTCCAGGTCATGCTGACGGCGGCCCACACCGCCAGAAGCAGCAGCATCAGGGCCGGCGCGGCCGGCGCGCGAGGCTTGCCCATGATCGGCAGCACCAGCAGGCCCGCGAGCGCCATCAGCGGCGCGAAGCCCAGTTGCGCGGCGTAGCCGAGCAGCGGGGTGAGCGCGAAGATGAAGATCATCACGCCCCCGAGCCAGGGCGTGCCCTTCTCGGGAATAGCGGGAGCCTGGCTCATACGCCGCCCACCTCGGCCGGAACGTACTTCTCGCGCATGGTGACGAGTTCCTCGGCCAGGGTCGGGTGCACCGCGCAGGTCGAATCCCACTGCGACTTGGTCACGCCCATCTTCACGGCGATGGCGGCCATCTGGATGATCTCGGGGGCGTCGGGACCGACGACGTGGACGCCGACGACCTGCTCGTTGTCCTGTCGAACGACCAGCTTCATCAGGCAGCGCTCCTGGCCGCCGTAGAAGGTGAGCTTCATCGGCCGGAAGACGGCGCGATAGATGTCGACCTTGCCGAAGGCGTGGCGGGCCTCGGCCTCGCTCATGCCCACCGCGCCGATCGGCGGCTGCGAGAACACGGCCGAGGCGACCAGATCGTGATCGAAGGAGGTCGGATTGCCGTAGAATTCGGTCTGGGCGAAGGCCGCGCCCTCGCGGATGGCCACCGGCGTGAGGTTGATGCGGTCGGTGACGTCGCCGACGGCCCAGATGCTGTCGACATTGGTCTTGGAGTGGGCGTCGACGGCGATCGCGCCCTTGTCGTTCAGCTTCACCCCGGCGTTCTCGAGCCCCAGCCCTTCGACATAGGGGTCGCGGCCGGTGGCGAACAGGACGACGTCGCTCTCGAAGGTGAGGTTGTTGTTGAAGGTGCTGACGAGGCCGCCTTCGGTCTTTTCGATCGACTTGTGCGAGCAGCCCAGCACCACCTTGACGCCGCGCTTCTCCATCTCGTCGGCGAGATGCGAGCGCACGTCGTCGTCGAAGCCGCGCAGGATGTTCGAACCGCGGTAGCAGAGCGTGGTCTCGACGCCAAGACCGGCATAGATGCCGGCGAACTCGACGGCGATATAGCCGCCGCCGACCACCAGCACGCGCTTGGGCAGGGTGGGCAGGTGGAATGCCTCGTCCGAGGTGATCCCGTGCTCGGCGCCCTCGAACTCCGGACGCACCGGGCGGCCGCCGGTGGCCACCAGGATCCGCTTGGCGGTGTAGCGGCCGGCGTCGCCTTCCGAGCCTTCCTTGGGCAGCACCTCGACGGTGTGGGCGTCGAGGATCCGCGCCTTGCCGTGCAGCAGGTGGGCGCCGGCCTTGCGCAGGTTGGTGACGTAGATGCCCGACAGGCGCGCGATCTCGACGTCCTTGTCGTGCAGGAAGGTCTTCCAGTCGAACGAGGCCTCGCCGATCGTCCAGCCGTAGCCCTTGGCGGTCTTCAGCTGGCTGGAGACCTCGCTGGCGTAGACCATGAACTTCTTGGGCACGCAGCCGCGCACCACGCAGGTGCCGCCGACCCGGTACTCCTCGGCCACGGCGACCTTGGCGCCCGACAGGGCCGCCAGCCGCGCGGCGCGCACGCCGCCCGAACCGGCGCCGATGACGAAGAGGTCGAAGTCGTACTCAGCCATCATCGGCTCCGGATCAAAGCGAACTTGAAGTAGCGGGATATGGGATCAAGGCAGAAGCTTGACCACCCCATCGTCGGTTCCCACCAGGGCCTCGTCGGCCAGGTCGAGGAACAGGCCGTGATCGACCACGCCGGTGACGGCCTTCAGCGCCGCGGCCAGGGCCGCCGGCTCGGCGATCGCGCCCGAGGCCATGTCGTAGATCACGTTGCCGCCGTCGGTGACGACGATGCCCCGGTCGGCCATGCGCAGGCGCGGCGGCGGCAGGTCGAACTCGGCGGCGATGTCGGCCAGGCGGCGTCCGGTATGGGGGTGGCCGAAGCGCACCACCTCGATCGGCAACGGGAACTTGCCCAGCACCTTCACGTGCTTGGCGGCGTCGGCGATGACGACGCAACGCTTGGAGGCCTCCCAGACCAGCTTCTCGCGCAGCAGGGCCGCACCGCCGCCCTTGATCAGGGAAAGGCCCGGGCCGATCTCGTCGGCGCCGTCGACGGTCAGATCGATCGACATGACGTCGTCCAGCGTCGCCAGCGGGATGCCGAGTTCGCGGGCGAGGCTCGCGGTGGCTTCCGAGGTCGGCACGCCGCGGACGTCGAGCTTGCGGGCCGCCAGCGCCTTGACGAACCAGGCGGCGGTCGAGCCGGTGCCCAGGCCCACGACCATGCCCGGCTCCACCAGCAGGGCGGCGGCTTCACCCGAAGCCTTCTTCTGCGCGTCGGCGCTCATGCCTTCTTGTCCTTCTTTGCCAGCTTCTGGGCCTGCTTGAGGGCGCGGAACTTGGCCGCCCACCCGGTCTTGTTGGCTTGCGGGGCGCGGCTCAGCGCCAGGTCGCCGGCCGGCACGTCGGCGGTGATCACCGAGCCCGAGCCGGTCATCGCCCCGTCGCCGATCCGCACGGGCGCGACCAGGGCCGAGTTCGAGCCGATGAAGGCGCCCGCGCCGACATGGGTCTCGAACTTCTCGAAGCCATCGTAGTTGCAGAAGATCGTGCCGGCGCCGATGTTGGCCTTCGGTCCGACCGTGCCGTCGCCCAGATAGGTCAGGTGGTTGGCCTTGGCGCCGGCGCCGACCTTGACCTTCTTGACCTCGACGAAGTTGCCGATGTGGGCCTCAGCACCGATCTCGGCCCCCGGACGCAGGCGGGCGTAGGGGCCGATCAGGGCTCCCTCCCCGACGCTGGCGCCTTCCAGGTGGCTGAAGGCCTTGATCACCGCGCCCGAGGCGACGCTGACGCCCGCGCCGAACACCACGAACGGCTCGACGGTCACGCCCGCGGCGATCGTCGTGTCCCACGACAGGTGCACGGTCTCGGGCGCGGGCATGGTCACGCCCTCGGTCATCAGGGCGGCGCGGCGGCCGGCCTGCCAGACGGCTTCGGCCGCGGCCAGTTCGGCCTGGGAGTTGACGCCCTGCACCGCGGCCTCCGGCGCGAAGGTGGCGCGGGTGGCCAGCTTGCGATCATGGGCGATGCCGACGATGTCGGTCAGGTAGTACTCGCCCTTGGCGTTGTCGTTGCCGACGGCGGCCAGCAGGTCGAACAGTTGGGCCCGGTCGGCGGCCAGGACCCCGGAATTGCAGTGCTTGAGCGCCAGGACGGCCGGCTCGGCGTCCTTGGCCTCGACGATGCGCAGCAGCACATGGCCGGGCGCCAGCACCAGGCGGCCATAGGCGCCCGGATCGGCGGCCTCGAAGCCCAGCACGGCGACATCGGTTCCGGCGGCGCGCAGGTCGAACAGCGGCGCGATCACCGGGGCGTTCAGCAGCGGGCAGTCGGCATAGGTGACGACCACGTCGCCATCGAAGTCGGCCAGGGCGTCCTTGGCGGCCAGCACGGCGTGGCCGGTGCCCAGCGGCGGGTCCTGCACGACGGTGGCGTTCGGGCCCAGACGCTTGCGGGCATGCTCGCCGACCTGCGGGCTGTGGGCGCCGACCACCACCACGATCCGCTCGCAGCCCAGGGCCTGAGCGGCGTCGATGGCGTGGTCGAGCATCGGCCGACCGCCGACCTTGTGCAGCACCTTGGGCGTCGGCGACTTCATGCGCGTGCCCTGGCCGGCGGCCAGAATCACGGCGGCGCGGGGGCGACCCGTGTGATGATTGGGGGCGATCTGCGTCATGCTCGGCGCGACTCCGAAGCGAACCAAAGTTGCATTAGCCGCGCCTTTAGCCGAAAGGCCAGAGCCATGTCTCTCTCGCACGCTCTCAAAGACAGCACGATCGCCTTCGACCTCGACGGCACCCTGGTCGACACCGCGCCGGACCTCGTGGGCGCGCTGAACACCATCCTCGCCGAGGAGGGCCTGCCCGCCCTGCCCTTCGACGACGTGCGCAAGATGGTCGGGCGCGGCGCCAAGGCCCTGCTGGAACGCGGCTTCGCCGCCGCCGGGGCGCCGCTGGACGCCGAGCGCGCCCCAAGGCTCGTCGAGCGCTTCATCGCCATCTATCTGGGCCGCATCGCCCACGAGAGCGCGCCGTTCGAGGGCGTGGTCGAGACGCTGGAAGCCCTGAAGGCCGCCGGCGCGCGCCTCGTCGTCTGCACCAACAAGCTGACCCACCTGTCGGTGGCCCTGCTGGACGCCGTCGACCTCACCCGATTCTTCGACGCCGTGGTCGGCGCCGACGACGCCCCCGCCCCCAAGCCCGATCCGCGCCATGTGCTGGCGGCCATCGCCGCGGTCGACGGCGACCCGGCTCGCGCCGTCATGGTGGGCGACAGCATCAACGACGTGCTCAGCGCCAAGGCCGCCAAGGTGCCCGCCCTGCTGGTCTCGTTCGGCTACACCGAGGCTCCGGTGGAGACATTGGGCGGAGATCTGTTGATAGATCGCTTTTCCGAGGTGCCTGAGGCCGCAATCTCGCTTTTGGCCTCTTGCGGCGCAGAAAAGAGCGGTCTATAGCCCCCTTCCTCTCGCGGCGGGGACTTCTTCGGAAGGCCTAGCCCACACGGCGGATGCGTAGCTCAGCGGGAGAGCACCTCGTTCACACCGAGGGGGTCACAGGTTCAATCCCTGTCGCATCCACCACTTCCTTCCCAAGCATAATGCAGACAACGTCACGGGCGCACAGGTCGCGTCAGCGCGCGCGAACGCCTGTCGCGTCCGACGTCTCTAAGCGTCGGCAATGTTCACGGATGACGAGCCCGGTGGAGCGGAGAACCGCTCCACCGGTCGCGGCCGACTCGATCGCCGGCCGACGAACTTGCTCAGGCTGCGGCGACGGGTCCGCCGAAGGTGACGCGCTTGCGCTCGCCGGTCTGGGGGTCGGTGCGGTGCAGGTTGACCTGGCGGTTGGCGAACGGGCCGTTCATCAGGTCCAGCAGCATGATCTCGGTCAGCTTGTTCTCGGCCGTGGCGAACGGCGAGATCATCTCGACCAGCCAGAGCCGATCGCCGGAGGTCCAGTCGGCGGCCTCCAGGGGCTCGCCGGCCTCAAGCTTGGCCTCGGCGGCCGCCGACAGGTTGGCCCAGATCGCCACGCCCAGGGGCAGGCTCTCCAGGCCCTCGCGGGTGAGGCCGAGCTTGGCGAACTCGGCCGGGTCGGCGTCGCTCAGCCCCGGGGGTGGGGCCGAAGCGGAAGATGCGGAACTGCTCGCTGACGACGGCCGGCATGAACGACCACTCCAGCGCCTTGATCTTCAGTTCGCGGTGCAGGGGCGACTGGCTGAGCAGCCAGACGATCTGGCCGAGGGCCTCGGCCACGGTGCGGGGCGCACCGTGGCTCTGATCGGAAGAAATGGTAGCTGAAATGGTCATCAGGACGCTCGAACATCAGGCAGCGCCGTAAGCAGCGCCAGGGATTGGGCGTGGCCGGCGCGCAGGGCGTCCGGACCGAATGCGCCCTCGTCGACGGTGAAGCCGGCCATGGCCTGCACCATCTTCAGACGGTTCTTCTGGGCCAGCGACAGGCCGCCGTCCAGCGCCGAGGGAGCCTGCGCCCGATCAGCGAGTCGTAGTCGGCGGTCGACAGGCCCGCCCCCGACAGATCGCCCGCCTGCAGCAGCGCCGACAGGTCTGCGCTGCCCGGACGGCCCGGCGCAAGGGCGGCCAGCAGCGCGGGATCGGCCCCCGCGCCGGCGGTCGCCGGCTCGTCGACCTGCGGCTGCGCGACGTTCTCGCCCGAGGCCGCCCGCGACTGCTGGGCGGCGGCCGGGGAAGACGACGAGCGGTCGATCTCGTCGAGCGGCTTTTCCTCCTGGGCCGCCTTCGACGCGGCGGAAGCGTCGGCGGCGGTTTCGAGGACCTGCTCGGCCGAGACCTGCTGGTTGGAGGCCCCCGTGGCGGTGACCGAGGTCTCGCCGCCGTTCCACGCGGCCAGCGCTTCCTCGACGAGCGCTTCACGCCAGGCGTGAGGCGAAGCCAGGGCGTCGCCGAAGAGCGCGCTGGACGGAAGAACCGGCGTCAGCAGGGCGTCGGGTTCGGAGGACGCGACGGAGGCCTCCACGCCCAGCGGCCTGGCGGCCGGCTCGGCGCTGAGGTCGTAGGACAGCATGACGTCGCCCACGGCCAAGTAGGAGCCGTCCTCCAGCAGGGCGTTGGCATGCGCCAGGACGAGGTTGTCCTGGGCGCCCGCCTGGCTGGCGCCGGTCTTGGCGCCCGTCAGGTCGAGCCCGACGATCCTGACCTGGCTCAGCCGCCGCAGTTCGTCGGCCTGGCTGACGCCGTCCTGGTTGGCGTCGCGCCAGACCAGGAAGTCGCCAAAGCGCGCATCGGCGGCGTCCAGCACGCCGTTGCCGTCGGTGTCGTAGGCCGCCAGCCCCTCAAGGTCGCTGGTCGCGCCCGCCAGATCCTGGACGAACGAGATCTCCGCCCCCGATCCGATGACGCCGTCGCCGTTGCGGTCGAGGGCCAGGAACGCATCGTCCTTGCCGACCCAGCCGGTGCGAACCGCCTGGCCATCGCCCAGCACGTCGAAACGAACCGTCGAGGTCGAGCGCGAGACGAGCTCCACGCCGTCGCCGTCCAGGTCGATGACGACGGGCGGCAGCAGGCCGGAGCTGGCCTCCTGGCCTTCAGCCGGCGCCGAAGCGGGCGGCTCGCCGTCAGCCGGCGGCTCGGTGCTGACCAGCGTCAGCTCGATCTGCGGCGCGACGGCCAGCATCACGTCGCCGGCGGTCCCCCACGTGCCGTCGGCCCGCTGGAAGCTGGTCGTGCCGTGGATGTAGCTGTCGTCGTCGGACGCAGCGCTGTTGACCGTCTCCAGAGTGAGATTGATGGCCGTGACGCCCGCCTGGGTGAGCGTCATCAGCTCGCCCTCGTCGCTGACCGCGTCGCCGTCGAGATCCCGCCAGACGAGGAACTCGCCGAAGCGCTCGTCGCCGGCGTCGAGGAAGCCGTTGCCGTTGCTGTCGTAGGCGCGCAGGCCTTCCAGGTCGGAGATGGCTTCGGGCGCGTCGTTCACGAACGAGATCTCGGTGACGTCGCCGATCCGGCCGTCGCCGTTACGGTCGAGGGCCAGGAAGCCGTCGCCCGACGAGATCCAGCCCATGGCGGCGTCGTCGCCCTGGCCGGTCTGGTCGAAGACGACCGTGCTGCTCAGCCTGCCAGGCAGGTTGACGCCGTCGAGGTCGAGCACCACCGGCGCGACGCGGGTCACCTCACCCCAGCCGGCCTCGTATGTATAGTAGCCATACTCACCACGCTCGTAGGTGACCTTGATGGATATCGTGCCATTGAAGTCCCATTGGTCCGGCTCGTACGGATCAATGCGCTGGTGGATCAGCTTGAACTTCTTGCTGTCGGCGCTCGTCCAGGTCTCGCCGGCGGAGTGCTCCCCGCCGAACCAGGAAATACCGTTCATCAGCGTGAAGGTCAGGGAACCGCCACCGCTGGAGGACACGCCCTGGAAGGTGACGAACTTGTAGTAGTAGCCCCTGGTGCGATTTCCCACCGTCTGGCCGGTGTAGTAGGTCGTGACCACCGGCGCTTCGTTGGCGTTGGCGACATTGATCGTCAGCAACGCGCTCCGCGACTCTCCTGCCCCATCCTGATCGGCCACCGTGACGGTGAGATAGTAGGGATAGGCGTGGGCCTCGTAATTGATCGCGCCGTGAAGGACCACCTGCCCAGCTTCGTTGATCGCGAAGTTCTCGGCGCCATCGCCCGACAGGGTGACCTTGAGCTTTCCGTTGAGACCAACGTCAGGGTCGCCGAGAGAAACAGTTCCAACCGGCGTGCCGGGAGCTGAGTTCTCGACAACGGTCATGGTCGCTTCATTGACGAACGGCGCGTCGTTGATGTAGGTGACGCTGATCGTAAACTGGCGGTCGACCGTGAGACCGTCGGCATCGGTAGCGCGCACCGTGATCGACCGGCTCGCACCGTCGTTGTAGCTGATCGGCGTCGCCCCCGCCCTCAGTTCGCCATTGGCGCCCAGGGTGAAGCGGCCGCCGACATCGCCGACCAGTTCGTACTTGACGATGTTGCCTTCGGGATCTGTTCCGCCGAACGAGGCCAGCAGCGTGCCTTCCGCGGTTCGTTCGGCGACGCTGAGCCCGCCGCTGCCGACCCAGATGTCGGTCGGCGCCTCGTTGACGTTGGCGACGTTGACGGTGACCTGTTCCTGGCGCGTGGCGCCCGAAGGATCGCTCGCTTCGATGGTCAGGGTGTAGGACGTGACCGCCTCGTAGTTCAGAGTCCCGTTGAGGATCAGGTTCGGTCCACTGAAGGCGAACGGCCCGCCGCCGACCACGCGGTAGGTCAGGTTGTCGCCTTCCGGGTCGCTGTGATCKAAAGGCGTCACGACAGCGCCGACGCTCGCATTCTCCGCGATCGTCAGTCCCCCCGTCGGCCAGAAGTCGGTCGGCGTCTCGTTGACGTCCTCGAAGCGGTACCAGAGCCAGCTGGCGTCGTTGGACTGCAGCGAACCGTCCGTCGACCGGACGGCGATGGCCACCGCCGCCTCCAGACGGCCGTCGCCATCGCTGTCGCTGATGACGAGTTGGCCGTCGGCCTGGCCCTTCAAGGTCTCGAAGTCGACGTTGATCCCAGCCCTCAGGCGCAGCTGATTGCCGCTGACATAGAACCAGTCGAACCGGTCGAAAACATCGACGAAGCCGGGCGCGGTACCTTCCGGATCCGAAGCCGAAAGCGTCGCCACGAGCGTATCGCTGCTGACCCCCTCCCCGCTCATGCTGGTGATCTGATGCACCGAAGGCGCAGTCGGAGCCTCGTTGACGTTGGTCACGCCGACCGTGAACACCTCGTCGTAATAGGCGCCGTAGCTGTCGGTGACGCGGATCGTCAGGTTGTAGGACGCGGCCGCCTCGTAGTTCAGCCCGCCGTTCACGACCAGCGTCGAACCGCTGAACGCGAACGGACTGGCGCCGCTGACGATGCTGTAGGTCGCGCCGTCCGTCGTGTCGGGATCGGTGCGGGAGAACACGCCCACAACCGTGCCGACGCCGGCGTTCTCGGCCTCGGCATGGCCGGGTCGGCCAGGGCGATATTCTCGCGCACCGTGCGGTTGAAGAGGATGTTTTCCTGCAGCACCACGCCCACTTGGCGGCGCAGCCAGGCCGGATCGACCACGGCCAGGTCGACGCCGTCGACCAGCACGCGACCACGCTCGGGCGTGTGCAGGCGCTGGATCAGCTTGGTCAGGGTCGACTTGCCCGAACCCGAGGGCCCGACCACGCCGATCACCTCGCCCGGCGCGATCTCCAGGTCGAGGTCGGTCAGCACCTGCGGGCCGTCGGCCTTGTAGCGGAACGACACCTTTTCCAGCGCGATGCGGCCCTCGATGGCCGGCAGACGCGAGCGCGAGGTCGAGGCGACCGGTTCGGTCGGGGAGTTGAGGATGTCGCCCAGCCGCTCGACCGAAAGGCGCGCCTGCTGGAAGTCCTGGGCCAATTGGGCCAGGCGCAGCACCGGGCCGGAGACCTGGCCGGCCAGCATGTTGAAGGCCACCAGTTCGCCGACGGCGAGGTTGTCGCCCACCACCAGCCGCGCGCCGAAAAACAGCAAGGCCACGCCGGCCAGCTTGTTGATCAGCTGGATCGCCTGCGAGCCCCAGTTGGACAGCATGCGCGCGTCGAAGCTCGACTTGATGTAGCCGGCCAGCTGCCGCTCCCAGCGGGCCTGCATCTGCGGCTCGACCGCCAGGGCCTTCAGCGTCTCGACGCCAGTCACCGCCTCGACCAGGAACGACTGGTTCTCGGCCCCGCGGGCGAACTTCTCGTCGAGCTTACGGCGCAGGGCCGGCCCGACCAGCAGCACCACCGCCGCGTAGAGCGGCAGGGTGATCAGCACGATCAGCAGCAGCCAGGGGCTGTAGAGCCACATCACGGCCAGGAAGATCGAGGCGAACAGCAGGTCGAGCACGGCCGTCAGGGCCGACGAGGTCAGGAACTCGCGGATGTTCTCCAGCTCGCGAACGCGCGCCACGGAGTCGCCCACCCGCCGGCTCTGGAAGTAGGCCATCGGTAGGTGGGTCAGGTGCGAGAAGAGCTTGGAGCCGAGCTCGGCGTCCACCCGGCTGGTCGTGTGCGAGAACAGGTAGGTGCGCAAGCCGCCCATGGCGACGTCGAAGACCGAGACCACCAGCAGGCCGACGGCCAGCACTTCCAGCGTGGTCAGGCTCTTGTGGACCAGGACCTTGTCGATCACCACCTGGAAGAACATCGGGGTGATGAGCCCCAGGACCTGCAGGAACAGCGAGGCCAGCAGCACGTCGCGCAGCAGGTTGCGATACTTGACCAGGGCCGGGATGAACCAGCTGACGTCGAACCGGCGCGCGCCGCCCGCGACATGCTCGCGCGTGGTCATCAGCAGGAACTGGCCGCTCAGGATTGCGCCGGCCTCGACCGCGTCCAGAGCCATCGGCCGGCCGGCGCCCACGTCGTAGACCAGCAGCCGGCCGCCCTGGGCCTGCAGCAGGACCATGCACGTTCCGTCCTTGCGCAGGGCCAGGGCCGGCAACGGCAGCCGGTCGATCCGATCGATGCGGGACGAGGCCAGCTTGGCGCGGATCTCCAACCGCTTGGCCAGTCGCAGCAGATCGCCCGGCGACAGGTCTGCGGCCGGCACGCCCAGGCTGTGGGAGAGCTGCTCGGGATCCAGGCTGATGTTCAGAAAGGCGGCCACCGCCACGAAGGCGGTGAGCAACGGGGTCGCGGGCGCGTTCGAAACGTCGAACGGCGCATCGCCATCAAGCGGCACGACGGCTCTCCATGCAAGAGAACCGGATCTGACGAACGCCCCACATACTCAACCCCACCAAGTCGGAAGCATCGTTGCACAACTGTAATTGATGGCAACCAACGGCTGTGTTTAGCTTCGCCCTATCCACACCTTTTGCTACAGCTTGCCCGCGCCTTCCCCGAAAAGTCGTACAGCGGATTCCGCCGAATGACTGCGGCCAGGGACCGACATGGACGCGGGCGGTTGGCCGTCGCGCTCCAGGCAGGGTATCCCGGCGAAATCGAAGCAGAGCACGAAGGGGCCCATCGGCCGCCATGCAGGTTAGCGAGATCTTCTGGGCACTGGCCGCGGTCGTCCTGGGACCGTTCGTGGGCAGTTTCATCTGCCTGCTGACCCTGCGCCTGCCGGCGGAACGGCCGTGGGCGGCGAGCCGCTCGGCCTGCGACGGCTGCGGTCGGAAACTCGGCCCGCTCGACCTGATCCCGCTGATCAGCTTTCTGGCGCTGCATGGCCGGTGCGGCCGCTGCGGCGCGCCAATCCCGCGCCGATACCTGCTGCTGGAGGTGGCGTGCCTGCTGATCGGCGCCTGGAGCGCGGCGGCTTTCGACGGCCCCGTGACGCTGGCGACAGCTGTGTTCGGATGGTGGCTGCTGCTGCTGGCGGTGATCGACGGCGAGCACTTCTGGCTGCCCGACCGGTTGACCCTGCCGCTGGGGGCGGCCGGTTTCGCGGTCTCGATCCTGGTGCTGCGCGAACCGGTCTGGACGCCCGTGCTGGGCGCGGCGGTCGGCTTTGCGTCGCTGTGGCTTCTGGCCTGGGCCTACAAGCGCCTGCGTGGGCGGGAAGGCCTTGGCGGCGGCGATCCTCGCCTGCTGGGCGCCATCGGCGCCTGGACGGGCTGGAGCGCCCTGCCCTCGGTCGTCGTCTGGGCGGGGCTGGCCGGGATCAGCGTCGCCCTGGCGCAGCTGGCCCTGCGCCGCCAGGTGACGCTGGACCAGCGCCTGCCGTTCGGCGTGTTCCTGGCCATCGGCGCCTGGCTGACCTGGCTGCTAGGGCCGCTTCACGGCTTTCTCGGCTGACGGGACAAGTCGCGCGGTGACGATGCGCCGGACGCCTGCGGCGTCCTTGACGAAGCCCCGGTCGAGCGCGGCCTGCACCAGTAAGGGATCGGCCGTGGCCGCCGCGATCTCGGCCTGGAGCCGCCCCACGCCGTCCGCACGCAACGTGATCACGGCGCCCGCGCCGCCGGCCGGCGTCAGCCGCGCGACCCAGTCGCCGCCCACGCAGGCCGGCGCGCCCGAGAACGTCGCTCCCGCCAGCAAGGGATCCTGCGCGGCGCGGAAGCGGATCTGGCCTGCGGCGCGCCGGCAGCGGCCGTCCCGGAACAGCGCGGTCACGCCCGTGGCCTCGATACGCCCGGGCAACTGATCGGCGTCCAGCGAGATCGGTCCGGTCAGGCCTTCCACGCCCTTGTCGCGCCCGGTGCGCAGGATGAAGGCGCGACCAGCGACCTTGTCCTTGGCGTGCACCCGAAGATCGCCCGCGAGCAGGGCCCAGGGCGAAAGTCCGATCTGGAAGCTTCCCAACCTGCGCCCCTGGGCGGTGGCAAGCGCGACACGGCCGCGCCAGACCGTGCCGGACGCCTCGGAAACCCGCAGCACCGCGCCCTCGGCCAGCCGCCCCGTCAACACGGTCACTGGGGCCAGGGTCGCGACCACAACGACGCTCAGCCCCGCCAGCACCGCGATCATCGTCCGCGTCTTCATGGCGTCGTCCTGGCGAAGGTGATCTCGGCCTCGACCAGGCCGTTGTCGAGGCGCGAGGCGGTAAAGCCGTCGACGCGGAGGCCGCTCTGGCGCTCCAGCGACGCGACCCACGGCAACAGGGCGCGCCCTTCGATGGCGGTGATCCAGATGGTGAAGGCGCCCTCGCCTTCCTGCCGCTTGCGCGCGATCGGCACGCCAAGGCCTGCGGCGCTGGTTTCCACGATCGCCGCCACCGGACGGGCATCGGGCCTGGACGGCGCGGCCTTGACCGAAGCGAGCTTCAGCGCGGCGGCCTGCTCGCGGGCCTCCTGGAGGCGTTGACGGGTCTCCCCGCTCGCCCGCTTCAGGGGCGTGACCACGCCATAGAAGCCGCCGACGCCCAGGAGCGCCGCGGCCATGACCGCCAGCATGACCCGCTCGCGCGGCGTGCGGCCGTCCCACGCCCGGCGCGCGGTTTCCAGGATCTGGCTCATGGCTTGCTCCGGACGATCAGGTCGCTGGTGACGCGCTGGCCTTCGGTGACCGTTCCCTGCTCGACGACGTCGAGCCCCCCGCCTTTCAGCGCCTCGCGCAACTCGTCCATGTCTGAATAGTTGGCATAGGAGACCGACGAGCGGATCGCGCCGTCCTGGCCATGGACCAGGGTGTCGAGGCGCATGCCCGGCACAGCCCGCACCGCGGCGAGATAGCTGGCTGCGAGATCGCCGAACCCCTGCCGCCCGCGCGCCTGCAGCCGGCCGACGGCGTATCGCGCCGGATCGCCGTAGCGCGCAGCTTCCGGAACCATGCGCACGGCCAGGGCGGCGTTGCGACGTTCGAGCTCGCGGGCTTCCAGCCCGTCCTTGCCGATCTGCGCCAACGGCAGGACCAGCGGCGAGACCAGGACCAGGGCGGCCAGAACGGCAAGACGCTTCCAGCGGAGGGCCGGCCCCTGGGCGCGCGGCGCGAACTGACCCTGCAGCAGATCGACCGGCGGGCGCGCCGCGCTCGCCAGCAGCCAGCTGTCGAGCTCGGAAGCCGGGATGTAGCGGTGCGGCCGGTCGCCAACTACCGCCGACGCCAGTTCGGGCTCGACGCCGAACGCCAGGCCCTCGGCTCGTACGCCCAGCCGCTCGCCGAACGAGGCCAGGACGGTGCGGCCTTCGGCGTCGTTCGGCAGCAGCAGGTAGTCGGGCACGGCGCCGGTGACGACGACGCCTCGCGCCTGCGCCGCCTCCAGGCCCGAGCGCAACTCCTCGCGGTCGACCCAGACCACCAGCGCCCGCCCTTCGGCGTCGCGCTCGCCCACAGCCAGGTGCAAGCCTTCGGCGCCGGACGCAACGGCGTCGCCGATCCGGAACACCGCCGCGGCCCGCGCCTGGGCGGGGCTGCCGGCCGGGAGGTCGAGCCAGCGGGTCACGGCCTTGGCGCCCGGCAGGACGAGCACGGCCGAGCCGCCGCCCTGCTCGCTGGGCAGCAGCTTGCGGCGCACCGGCCCGTGGGCGCCGGCCTCGACGATCTCGGCGGCCTCGTCGGGCCTTTCGGGGAGAAGCAGCAGACGGGTCATTCTTCCAGGGTCCAGCGCCGGGCGACGAGACGGACGCGGTTCGTCGGGCCGGCTTCGAAAAGCGAGGTCATGAAGGTTTCGCCGCCGGCCAGGCCGACACGGCTTTCCAGCGAGAAGTAGCGGGTGCGAAAGAGCGCCTGGTCGCGAACGCCGTCGGCCAGCGCCGCGCCGGCCAGGGCCTGCTGGCCCCAGAAGGCCTCAGGGTCCGACCAGCCGCCCGTCGGACGCGCGGCGAGCGCCTGGCGGGCGCTTTCCGGCGAGACGGCCCCCAAGGTGATCGCCGACAGCAGCACGGCTCGCTCCTGGGGCAAGGTGTTGACGTTGATCGGCGACAGGTCGGTGGTCGGCAACGCGCAGACATGGGGGCGCAGCAAGGCGTAGACCTTGGCGTCGAAGCCGCGCACGGCCCGCAGTTCGCTGACCTCGGCCAGCGGCCCGCCGGCCGTGCGATACGGCGCCGCGACCGAGGCGTAGCCGTCGTCCTCCAGGCCCGCCGGCCCCACGTCGTTGCTGTCGATCCATTGCGCCAGGCCTTCGGCGAGGCCTGGGCCATCGGGCGCGCCCAGCAGGGTTATCAGGCTGGCGAGCTGGCGCACGCCCAGCTCGCGACGGCGGAACGGCTCGCCCTGGTCAGCCTCGACCACGCTGTTGAGGTTGAAGCACCCGGTGGCGTCGGCGAGGCGCGCCTGGATCACGCCACCCTCGATCGGAAATTCCACGGACCGTCCGTTCCAGTCGCCTTCCAGCGACGTCTTGCCAGGATCGCGCGCCAGAAGCTGGTCGATGTGCGAGCGGGCCATCTGCTCGCCGCCGAGGGCGTACCAGCGCGCCTGACCGCCGACCTGGGCGTTGAACGAACGGCGCAGACCAAAGCGGATGTCTTCCAGCACCCCGACGGCGATGATGCCGATGACGGCGACCATCAGCAGCACCGTCAGCAGGGCCGCGCCTTCCTCGTGAGCGCGCTTCATCGCCCCTCTCCCGAGGTCAGGAACAACTGGTCGACCCGGCCGAGGTCGGCCAGCGTCATGTCTAGACGGACCGCGGTCGGGATGTCGGTCTGCGGATTACCCTTCCAGGTCGGCGTCCACGCGCCATTGAACAGGAAGGCGGGCCGGACGCCGTCGACATCGCGCAGCAGCACCTGCGGCGGACCGAGGCGCGCGCCGTCCAGCGCCGGGCGCGCGCGGCGCTCCAGCCGGCCCTCGACCAGGGCGTACTCGACATACTGGAGCGAGGCGCGGGGATCGGCGTCGGGGTTCTCCCAGCCCCGCCTCACGAAGGCCAGCAGCGGGCCGCCGCCGCCCCAGGGATCACCGCCGGCGAAGGCGGTCAGGGCCGGACGGCCGTCCTCGCCACGCGTGCGGCGGGCCGCGGCCTGCGAGAGGTCGGCCTTGAGGATGGCCCGGGCGCGCTGCAGCTCGGCATGACGATCGACCGTCGCGCGCACCGCGCCCTGGTTGGAGAGGGTCGAGCCCATCACGGCCACGCCCGCCGCGCTGATCAGGGCGAAGATCAGCACCGCCACCAGCATCTCGACCAGGGTGAAGCCCTTCATCGCGCGCCCCGAAACAGCGAGGCCCGGGCCAGCGGCGTCCGCGCGCGAGGCGCGGCGACGACGATGTCGACGCGAACGATGGCGGGATCGGCGGTGCGGCTGACCTGACGCGTCCAGGCCCAGGGTCTGCCGCCGGCCGTCTCGATCCCGGCGCTGAGCCCGATGGCGAGCGGCGTTGCGCTGGCCATGGCTTCCACCGCGCGGTTGTCCAGCACCACCTCGGCCAGAACGCGGTCGGAAAGCCGGCCGCCGGCCCGCGTGTTCTCACCGGCGAGGTTCAGCAGGGCCAGCACCGCCAGGCTGAAGATCGCCAGGGCGACCAGCAGCTCGATCAGCGTAAAGCCAGCTTCAGAAGGGGCGCGGGGCATCGAGCGAGACGTTCCCTGCCAGGTCGACGACGACGGTGCGGCGCACCTGTCCGCGCGCGAGGGTGAACTCGGTGGGGTTGGCCAGCCCCGTGGGATCGAAGACCACCGTCGCATCGGGCGCCGCCGTGACCTGGGTGCCGTCCTCGAACGGCCGAGCCCGGAACGGCGCCTCGTCCAGGGGCCGCCAGTCGCGGCCCGCGCGGCGCTCGAACCGGTAGACGCCGCCGGCCGCCACCACGCGGACCTGCCCGCCGCGGAACACGGCCTCGTCGCGCGCACGCAGCAGGGCCGCGGCGAAGCGTTCGGCCTCCTGCGGCAGGCTCGGACGGCCGTCCGGCAGCGCCAGCACCACCGCGCCGGCCAGCAGCCCCATGATCACCAGGACGATCATGAGTTCGACGAGGGTGAAGCCCCCTCGCCGCTGGCGTCCGGGCGGGCGCTGGATGTCAGCCCCAGTTGCCAATGTCGGCGTCCTTGCCCTCGCCGCCCTCGCGGCCGTCGGCGCCGAACGAGAAGACGTCGATCGCCCCATGCTGGCCCGGCGAGCGGTACTGATAGTCGGCGCCCCACGGGTCCTTCGGCAGACGACGCACATAGCCGCCCTCGCGGTAGCGGTCGGGCTGGGCCAGGCTGGCCGGCGGCGTCACCAGGGCCTGCAGGCCGTCTTCGGTGCGCGGGAAGGCGAAGGTGTCGAGGCGATAGCCCTCAAGCGCCTGCTCCAGCACGGCCACGTCGGCGCGGGCCTTTTCCTTCATGGCCTTGTCCTGGCTGGGCAGGACGTTGATCGCCACGACGGTGGCCAGAAGGCCCAGGATGACGATGACGACCATCATCTCCACCAGGGTGAAACCGGCTTCGCGGACGCGGCGGCGGCGGGTCTTGTCAGGGGTGCGCATGGTCTTGGCCTCCTAGTTCATGGCCAGGGTGTTGATCTGCAGGATGGGCAGCAGGATCGAGAGGACGATGGTCGCCACCACGCCGCCGAGCACGACGATGATCGCCGGCTCCAGCAGGCTCAGGAGGGTGGCGGTGAAGGTCTCGAACTCGCGCTCGAGATACTCGGCGGCGCGGGTCAGCATGGCGTCGACGCGGCCGCTGCTCTCGCCGCTGGCGGTCATGTAGACGAGCACCGGCGGGAAGACGCCGGTGCGGCGCATGGCGGTCGACAGCGAACCGCCCTCGCGGATGCCGGCGATCATGGCGTCCATGCCGCCGCGCAGGGCGGCGTTGCGCACGGTGCCGGCCGTAAGGATCAGGCCCTCCAGCATCGGCAGGCCGCTGGCGATCATGGTCGCCAGCGTGCGCGCCAGTCGCGCGGCGTGGACGTTGCGGATCAGCTGGCCGACGAACGGCAGGCTCAGAAAGAAGCTGTCGGCGCGCAGCTTGAAGGCCGGGTTGCGCAGCGCCCGCCAGTAGGCGACGGCCAGGCCGGCGACGATCAGGGCGACCAGCCAGCCGAAGTTCTGCAGAAAGCCCGACAGGCCGATGACGATGCGGGTCAGCAGCGGCAGGGTCTGGCCCATGCTGTCGAACTGCTCGACGACCTTGGGAATGACGAAGACCATCAGCACGGTGACGACCAGGCAGGCCACCAGGGCCAGCACGGCCGGATAGACCAGCGCCGTGGTGATCTTGGCGGCGACCTTCTGCTGCTGGTCCAAGAGGTCGGCCAGTCGCTCCAGGATGGTCGGCAGCGCGCCCGAGGCCTCGCCGGCGGCGACCATGGCCCGATAGAGCGGCGGAAAGGCCCCGGTCGGCCGCGCCAGGGCGTCCGACAGGCGGTAGCCCTCCAGCACCGCGGCGTGCACCTGCTCGACCACCCGCTTGAGCTTGGGCCGATCGGCCTGCAGCGCGATGGTGCGCAGGGCCTCCTCCAGGGTCGAGACGGCGACCAGCGTGGCAAGCTGGCGGGTGAACAGCGACCGGTCGCGCCCGCCCAGACGATCGCCGAACATCCCCTGCCCGCCCGTGGGCGCGACGGCCGCGTGGGCCTGCACCTTCAGCGGCGCCAGGCGGCGGCGCTCCAGCTGGTCGCGGGCGTCGTCCTCGTCTCGGGCCTTGATCCGCCCCGAGCGCGTCGCGCCGGCGAGGTCGAGGGCGACATAGTCAAAGCTCGCCATCGCGCGCCCCCGCCCCGGTGATGCGCAGCGCCTCCTCGACCGTGGTCAGCCCTTCCAGCACGTAACGGCGGGCCTCGTCCCTCAGCGCGACCTCGATGCCGACTTCGGCGATCTCGTCTTCGGACGCGTTCTGGCCGATCAGGCGGCGCACCGCATCGTCGACGCGCAGGGCTTCATAGACGCCGATGCGTCCCTGGAAACCGGTGTGGCTGCACTCGGCGCAGCCGACCGGACGCCTCAAGGGCGTTCCGACGGGGACGTCGACAAGCGCGGCGGCCGCCGTGTCGGCGGGCTCCTCGACCGAGCAGACGCGACAGAGCCTGCGCACCAGGCGCTGGGCGATGATCAGCCGCATGGTCGAGGCCAGCAGGAACGGCTCCACGCCCATGTCGCGCAGGCGGACCACGGCGCCGGCGGCGTCGTTGGTGTGCACGGTCGACAGCACCAGATGTCCGGTCAGGCTGGCCTGGACGGCGATCTGGGCGGTCTCGGCGTCGCGGATCTCGCCGACCATGACGGCGTCCGGGTCCTGGCGCAGGATGGCGCGCAGGCCGGCGGCGAAGGTCATGCCGACCTTGGTGTTGACCTGGGTCTGGCCGACGCCGTGGACGGCGTACTCCACCGGATCCTCGATGGTCAGGATGTTGCGGCTCTTGTCATTCAGAAGGCCAAGGCCGGCGTACAGCGTCGTGGTCTTGCCCGAACCGGTGGGACCCGTGACCAGCACGATGCCGTTGGGCTCGCGCAGGGCCTGCTCCAGGGCGGCGAGCATCCGCGGCGACATACCGAGATCCGACAGGCCCAGGCCCGCCTGCTCCTTGTCGAGGATCCGCATCACCACCCGTTCGCCCATACGGGCCGGCAGGGTCGAGACGCGGACGTCGAGGCTCTTGCCTCCCAGCGCCAACGAGATGCGGCCATCCTGCGGGATGCGCTTCTCGGCGATGTCGAGCTTGGCCATCACCTTGACGCGCGAGACCAGCATGGCGGCGATGCGCGGCGACAGGCTGAGGATCTCGCGCAGCACGCCGTCGACCCGCAGGCGCACGACCAGGGCCTGCTCGTAGGGCTCGACGTGGATGTCGGACGCGCCCGAGCGCACGGCCTCGGCGATCAGGCCGTTGATCAGCCGGATCACCGGGGCGTCGTCCTGCGGGTCGAGCAGGTCGGCGGCCGTGGGCATGTCCTCCAGCAGGTGGCCCAGCGAGCCGTCGAGGTCGTCGCCGGAAGCCGAGGCGAGCCCCGCGCCCGCATAGACCTCGGAGAACTTGCGATCGAAGGCCGGGGTGGCCAGCGGCTGGAGCTTCAGCGGCACGCCCAGCGCGCGCCGCGCCTCGATCAGGGCCAGAGGATCGAAGCCATCGCGCAGGCCGAAGGTCGCCTCGCCGTCCAGCGACAACAGGACCAGGCCGTGGCGCTTGGCGAAGGCGTAGTCGAGCACCGTCATTGCGGCCGCGCCGGGGCTGGCGGCGGCGGCAGGGCCGCGGGAGACGTGCGCTGGAAGTCGCGGAGCACCGCGCCCAGCGAGCTGTCGCCTTCCGGCGTGGTCAGGGCGCTCTCGCGGCGCATGCGGTCGAGGCGCGGGTTGGTGACGGCGCGGGCGTCGTCCACCGTCCTGATGATCCGAGGGCGGATGAAGACCATCAGGTTGGTCTTGCCGCGCTCGCGGGCGGTGCTGCGGAACAGACCGCCGATCCCCGGCAGGTCGCCAAGGCCAGGCACCTTCTGCACCGACGAGGTCTCGGTCTGGTCCAGCAGGCCGCCCAGCACGACGATGTCGCCGTCGTCCACGAGGGCCGTGGTCTCGATCTCGCGCTTGTTGATGATCAGCTCGCTGGAGCCAACGCTGACCGGCCCCGCCACCGCCGACACTTCCTGGCGCAGGAACAGGGTGATGCCGCCGCCGGCGTTGATCTGCGGCTTGACCTCCAGCTGCACGCCGACGTTCTGGCGCTGGATGGTGCGGAACGGGTTGGAGTTGGCGTCGCCCAGCACCTCGCCGGTGGTGATCGGCACTTCCTGGCCGACCAGGATGCGGGCCTCCTCGTTGTCGAGCGTCATGATCGACGGCGTCGACAGGAGGTTGGAGCCGCTGTCCTTCTTGACCGCATTGACGATCGCGCCGAACAGCACGTCGCCGCTGCGGCCGGCGACGCCGCCGGTCACCCCCGAGGCGTTGAGCAGCGAGTTGATCGCGGCCTGGCGCATCGAGGTCACGGCCTCGGAGTCGCCGTCCTTGGGATCGCCCGCCGCGATCGCACCGGCCAGCGGCAGCAGGCTGGGCGAGGCGTTGGTGTAATTGGTGGCCATGAACGGGATGGTTCCGTTCGTGCCGCCCAGCAGCAGCTGCACGCCCAGCTGCTTAGCGGCGTCGTCGGAAACCTCGACCACGATCGCCTCGACCAGCACCTGCTCGCGGCGCACGTCCAGCTGGCGGATCACCTCCGAAAGGGTGCGCTGCAGTTCGGGCGGCGCGTTGATGATCAGGGCGTTGGCCCCGGGGTAGCGGGCGACGCTGGCGCGAGCGCTTCCAGGGATCGCCGTCGGGGCGGAGACGGCCGGGGGAGTTGCATTGACCGATCCCGCCACGCCGCCGGCCGAGCGGCCCACGCCGGGCGCAACACTCGACGGCGCCTGGCCGACCAGTTGCTGCAGCACCGGCAGCATCTGCTCGGCGTTCGCGTGGCGCAGAAAGACGACCCGCACGTCGTCGCTGGACTCCGCCCGGCGGTCGAGGTCGGCGATCAGCGGCAGCAGCTTCTGGACCGCGTCGGGGTCGCCGCGCAGCAGCACCGAGTTGCTGCTCTCGACCGCGACGACCGTAACCGCGCCCCTGCCCGCCTTGCCGTCGGCGCCGGGCCCGGCGATCAGGTCGTTCACGACCTGGGCGATCTCGCGCGCCGAGCTATTGGTCAGGGTCACGGTATGGACGGCGGCGCGGTCCTGGTCGACCTGGGCCAGCAAGGCCCGGATGCGGCGGACATTGTCGGCGTAGTCGGCCACGACCACAGCCCCGCCCCGGGCATTGGCCACCACCTGCCCCTGCGGCCCGACCAGGGGCTTGAGCATGTCGGCCGCCGTCGCCGCATCCAGCGTGCGCAGGCGGAAGACCTCGGTGGAGAACTGGCCGCCAGCCGCGCCGGGCTGGCGGGCGGCGTTCTCGGACGGCTCAATACGGTAGACGCCGCCGCCTGCCGGGGTAGCCACGAGGTTGTTGGCGCGCAGCGTGGCCAGGAACAGTTCGAACAGTTCGCGGCGGTCCAGCGGACCGTTGCTGGTGACCGACACCGTGCCCTTCACCCGCGGATCGATGACGAAGGTGGTGTTGGTGGTCTTGGCCACATCCTGGATGAAGGCGCGTATCTCGGCGTCCTGGACGTTCAGCACCTGGGTCTGGGCGAGCGCGGGCGCGGCCGACGGCAGGGCCAGCGCGATCGAGGCGGCCGCGGCGAGGATGCGCAGCGTGGGAGCCTTGGTCATGGACGTTCCGGAAACGAGAGGGTCATGCGGGCGCCGGCCCGCGAGAGTTCGACATGGTCGGCGGCGACGGACGCGAGGGTGACGCCGTCGACGATGCTCTCGCCCACGGCGTAGGACTTCTGGACCCCGTCGGGGCCGGCGATGATCGCCGAGCCGCCGCCGTCGGTCTGGCGCACGCCGAACAGCCGGAAGCCCTCGACGCCGGCCGCGCCGCCGACGCGCGAAGACGCCCCGGCCGAACCGAAGGCGTCGAAGGTGGCGAGGATGCTGGGATCGGCCGCTTTCTGGATCGGCGCGGCCTTGAGCGCCAACGGCGGGGGCGGCGCAGCGAAGATCCAGACGAGCCGCGCGATCTGCAGCGCCAGGACGAGCAGCACCACGAGTTCGAGCGCGACGAACGCTCGTCCCGCGTGGGTCCTGAATGTTTCGGTCAGCTTGGTGAGCATGGGGATCGGCTTGGTCGTTCAACGGCGACGAGCGCTCCCCGCCCGCCAGGGCGAGGAGCGCCGTCGATCGGTCGCGGTCGGTCCTGGCGAGACCTAGAACCGCGTGGAGAGCGAGACCGAGAAGGTCTGGCCCAGATCGTAGGTGTTGGCGTCCACCCGGCCGCCGCCCAGCACCTGGTATTCCTCGAAGTCTTCGCCGAGCAGGTTGCGGGCCTTGAAGGTGAACTCCAGTTCGCGGTCCCTAACGTCGAAGGCCTTGCGGTAGGTGAAGTCGACCGTCACGCCGGGCTCCTGCACCAGGTCGGGCTGGTCGGGGCGACCGCGGGCCGAGATCCGCTTGCTGACGTAGGTGGCCAGGATCGTCGCCTGCGAGCGGTTTTCCTCGTCCTCCCAGCCGAACTGGATGTTGGCCAGGTGCTTGGAGAGGCCCTGCAGCTGGCTGCCGTCCTTGACGTAGTCGAGCGCCCGGCGCGGCGCGCCGGCCCCGGCCAGCGGGTAGACGACGTCGTCCTCGCCCACCTTCACCTGCGAGTCCGAGAAGGTGTAGTTGGCGCCGACCAGCCAGCGCTTGCTGCCGAAGAAGGCCCCTTCGAACGGGCTGTCGAACAGCTTCTTGAAGTCCAGTTCGAAGCCGTAGAGCGAAGCCTTCGGCGCGTTGACGTAGGTCTGGACGATCGTCGAGCCCTGCTCACTGACCACTGACTCCACCGGACGATCCAGATCCTTGTAGAACAGGCCGCCCGACAGATACTGGTTGGCGGCGAAGTACCATTCGACGCGGGCGTCGAGGTTCAGGAGCTCGGTGTCCGTCAGGTACGGATTGCCGATGAACAGGCGGTCGCTGTCCGGATCGAAGTACTGCTGGGGCGCCAGTTCGCGGAACTGGGGACGGGCGATGGTCTTCGAGGCGCCCAGCCGCAGCTGCATGTCCTCGGCGAAGTTGTAGGTCAGGGTCGCGGCCGGCAGGACGTAGGTCTCCTCCAGCGCGGTCGGCGTGGCGGCCGCGCCGCCGAACAGGTCGACGACCTGCACGGTCTGCTCGGCGTCCTCGACCCGCAGGCCGAAGGAGGTGCGCAGGCGCGGCAGGAACTCCGCGTCGACCTGGAGGTAGCCGGCGTGGACCTTGAGGCCCGCCTCATAGGCGGCCGCGCCGTCGCCGCCGGTGATCTCGGTGAAGGTCAGGTAGCCCTGGGCCAGGTTGTAGTCCGACAGCAGGAAGTCGACCCGCTCGCGCTGGATGGCCAGCGGAATGGCGCCGCCCTGGTAGCGGAAATCGCGGCGTTCGGCGTCGCGCTCGTTGTCCAGATAGGCGTAGCCGCCGCTGAACTTGGCGTCACGACCGCTGCTGAGCGGCAGGGTGTAGGCCAGGTCGAAACCGGCGCTGGCCATGGTGTCGTCGAGCGTGCTGAAGCTCGTCGAGTTCTGCTCCTGCGAGGCGGAGTGGTAGTAGGCCCCGTTCTCCAGGCGGTAGCGGATGAACTTCTCGTACGGCGCGTCGCGCTCGGACTTGGCGTAGGAGCCGCGCCAGTCGAAGTTCCAGGCGCCGAACTCGTGCTTGCCCGACAGCTGGGTGTCGTAGAGGTCGCGCTCGAACCACTCGGTGTAGGAGTCGAGCACTTCCTGGCCGGCGGCGTAGTCCTCGCCGGCGCGCTGGCGGGCCGACTTGGTGGTGTTGTGGACGTAGAGGTTCGTCCAGCGCACCTGGTGGTCGCCCCACTCCAGGCCCAGGCCCAGCAGGCCGTTGACCGTGACGTTGTTGCTGGTGTTGCGGAAGTCGTAGCTGGTGCGGGGCTCCAGCACGCCGTTCTGCTCGAGACCCTGCTGCTGGACGCCTTCGCGCGAGCGCCAGCTGTTCTCGAAGCCGGCGATGGCGACCACGCCCAGGCGCGCGCCCGAGGCCAGCTCGAACGAGCGGCCGGCGCTGAGGTCGGCCGAGAAGTTGGCCGGGATCTGGTTCTTGACCTGGATGAGGTTCAGCGGCGCGTTGACCAGGCTCGAGCCGATGCGCACCAGCTCGGCGTTGGTGAAGTTGGCCGGGTTGATCCGCTTCTTGGTGGCCAGCGCGTTGCGCAGGTCGCGCGGCATCTTCCGCGTCCCGTCGTCGTAGCCGAGGAAGTCGGTGTCCGAACCGTAGTAGGTCAGGCCCTTGTTCAGCGTGGTCTCGGTGTTGCCGCCCGTGCCGAGCTCGACCTCGAAGAACGGCTCGTCGGGAACCGCCACGGTCTGCAGGTCGATGACGCCGCCGCCGAACTCGCCCGGATAGTTGGGCGAGAAGCTCTTTTGCACCGTGGCGCCGGCCAGGATGCTGGACGGGAAGAGGTCGAGCGGCACGACGCGCTGCAGCGGCTCGGGGCTGGGCAGAGGCGAGCCGTTCAGCAGGGCCGACGAGTAGCGCTCGCCAAGGCCGCGCACATAGACGAAGCGGCCGGAGACCAGGCTGAGGCCGCTGACCCGGGTCAGGGCCTCGGCGGCGGTGCCGTCGCCGGCGCGCTTGAGGTCTTCCTGGGTCAGGAAGCTGGCGACCTCGGAGGTCGTGCGCATCGGCTCGGGAATGTTGCGACCAAGGACGAGAACTTCCTCGACCGCGTTGGGGATGTCCTCGGGCTCCAGCGCCGCGTACTGGCGCGGCGCGGGGGTTTCAGCCGCGCCCGGCTGCGGCTGGGCGGCGGAAGGCGTCTGCGCCATGGCGATCTGCGGCGCGACCAGCGCCGACGTCGCGAGCAGGAGGCCGCTCAGGGGCCGGAACAGCATGTTCATCACGGAAACCTTGGTGTTTGTCGGGCGTCGGGAAGCGGGGGCGGCGCACGGCCGCCCCCAACCGGATCAGCAGGTCGAGCCGCTGGTCAGGCCGCAGGTCCAGCCCTGCCACCAGGTGTCGTTGCCGTCCTTGACCGCCCCGATGTGGCCGGGGTTCACCAGGAAGCTGCTGAGGCTGGTGATGTTGGCGTAGGGCGTGCGGGCCGCTTCGTTGGCGCCGTTGATGAACGTGCCCGTCAGCGTCGAGGTGTGGCTCGACGTGTTGTTGGTTCCGGCGTTGAACATCGCCGCGACCCCCGTGGCGTCGACATTGGTGTCGTTGGTGAATGGCGTGGCGCAGGCCAGGGCCACCGAGTGGAAGGCGACCTGGGTGGTGGCGTCGTCGATGTCGACGCAGCCGGCGGTGCTGGCGGTCATCTGCACGACCGAGTTGACCCAGACGTTGTTGGTCGAGGTGTTGGCGACCAGCAGGTCGTTGCCCGAGCCGCGGCGGCCGATGACGGTCCAGTTGGCGAACTTCGGGTTCGAGCGCGGGGCGGCGCCGGCGCTGCTGGTTTCGAAGGCGCGGTTACCGCCGTTGGCGCGCTGGACGATGATGCCGAACTGCAGGGCGCCGTTGTAGCCCGTGTCGGTGTCGATGCTGTCGTCGTCGTTGCCGGTCAGGACCAGGTACTTGCCGTTGACGTTGCCGCCGAAGAACTCGATGCCGTCGTCGCTGCTGTTGTGGACCTGGATGTGGTCGAAGGTGGTGCCCGAGCCGACGCCGGCCAGGGTGATGCCGTTCAGCTCGTTGTTGGCGACGATGACGAAGCCCGAGTGCTGGACGCGCAGGTAGCGCATGACGCCGCTGTTGTCCTGCAGGCCGCTGCCGCCGTAGAAGGCGTTGGTGCCTTCGACCTGGGCCTCGCAGCCGGCCGTGCCCGGCGTAGCGCCGGCGCCCGAGCAGTTGCTGATCGGCGCGCGACCGAGGATCACCAGACCGCCCCACTGGCCGATCGAGTCGACGCCCGTCTGGCCTTCGATGCTCTGCTTGCTCGTGAAGACGATGGGGTTGGTGGCCGTGCCTTCGGCGAAGATCTGCGAGCCGCGGTTGACGACGATGTAGTCGAGGCCGGCCGAGCCGAAGACCTTCACGCCGGCTTCGACGGTCAGCACGCCCTTGGTGCGGCCGGCGATCGGCGCGTTCGGGTCGCCGCCCTGGTCCTGGCCGACGTCGACGCGGCCGCTGACCGAGTAGACGGTGCCGGCGCGCAGCGGCACGACGAGGGCGCCGGTGATCAGTTGCGGCAGCTGGCAGTTGCGCAGCGTGCCGTTGGCGACGGTGCCGACATTGGCGAAGCCGGTCGGGCAGTCCGCGGCCGGGGTGCCCGGAGGCGGCGTGGTCGGATTGGTCGGGTTCGTGCCGCCGCCGTTGCCGAAGCCGCCCTCGCCCGGCGAGGCGACGCCGTCGGCGCCGCCGCAGCCCGCAAGCGCCAGGGAGGCGCTCAGCGCAAGCGCGATCAAGCTAACGTTTCCAACGCGGTTCATGACGGTTCTCCATTGGCGCAGCCGCAAACAGGGCGGCGAAGACCCCCGGTCCCCACCAATGGAAAAGCCTCGCCCTTCCCGCCCTGGATCGGCGGGCTACAGAGCCGCGAAGACAGTTAGCCCAAAGTTTTGTGACACATTTTCTGAGCAATAATTTGATACAAAGCTGTAATGATCAAATTCGAAAAAGTGGCCGTATGTCTAAAATAGAGCGACACATGCGCTCATCTTCGGACATCTGCGCGAAGCGGAAATTATCGCAACGCCTGACCTTGAAGCGGCAGACCGATGACGCATTTCGGCTTCCAGTTGCCAGACGAACTCGCCGAACAATTCGACGCCTACGCCGCAACGTGCGGCGGGCGTTCGGCGGCGCTGCGCGCCCTCGTCTCGCAATGCCTGGCTGACGGACCTAGCCCGCCGCAACGCCCCGCGCCCGAACCCGTCAGCCAGGCCCAGACGAGTTCGGTCGCCGTGCTGCTCACCCGGGACGACCGGATGCGGCTGGACGAGGAGTGCCAGGTCACCGGCATGACCCGCGGCCAATGGCTGGCGGCCTGCGCCCGCAACCGGCTGCACGGCACCCGCCACTTCGGCCAGGTGGATCGCGACCGCATCGCGCGGATCGCCCGCGAGATGCGCGAGATGAAATCGAGCCTGCATCGCTACGCCAGCGCCATGCAGCGGGCCCCGCGCGACCTGGCGGTCGTGGAGAAGCACAGCGGCCTGATCAGCCACCTGTCGATGCAGGTGGAGCGCGGCCTGCGCGCCATCGAAGGCGCCTTCCGGGGCAACGACCATTACTGGGGCGGCAAGCCCGTCGAGGCCCGCCCCGCGGAGGATCGGCGCGCAGCCCCCGCCGCATCGGCGGCGGAGGCGTCGCTCTAGGCTATTCGGCCGCCGCAAGGGCGCCGGCGTAGCGGTTGGCCGGGACGTCGAGACCCAGGCTCTCGCGGAAGGTCGAACCCTCGTAGTCGGTGCGGAACAGTCCCCTGTCCTGCAGGATCGGCACGACCAGCTCGACGAAGGCCTCCAGCTGGCCCGGCAGGCTCTCGAACAGCACGAAGCCGTCGGCGGCGCGCCCCTCGAACCAGGCCTGCAGGCTGTCGGCCACCGCTTCGGGGGCGCCGACGAAATGCCCGCGCGGGGTTGCGAAGCGCAGGGCCGTCTCGCGCAGCGTCAGGTTCTCGGCCTTCACCGCGGCGACGATCCGATTGACCGCGCTCTGGTTCGAATTGGCCCCGAACGCGGCCGCCTCCAGCGGGAACGGACCGTCCGGGTCGTGCCGGCTGAAGTCGTACTCGTTGAACGGCCGGGCCAGCATCGACAGCGCGTTGTCGAGCGAGACGAGCTCGGTCAGCTCCTTGTAGAGCGCCTCGGCCTCCTGCGCGGTCCTGCCGACCACCGGACGGGCGGCGGGCAGCACGTGCAGCTGTTCGGGATCGCGGCCGTAGCCGGCGGCGCGGGCCTTGATGTCCTTGTAATAGGCCTGGGCCGCGTCGACGTCCTCGTGCGAGACGAAGATGGCGTCGGCGCGGCTGGCGGCGAAGGCCTTGCCGTCTTCCGACGCGCCGGCCTGGAAGATCACCGGCTGGCCCTGGGGCGAGCGGCTGATGTTCAGCGGCCCCTTCACCTGGAAGAACTCGCCCTTGTGGTCCAGTGTGTGCAGCTTGGCCGGATCGAAGAACTGGCCGCCGGCCTTGTCGAAGGTCAGGGCGTCGTCCTCCCAGCTGTCCCAGAGACCCTGGACGACGTCGAGATACTCGCCGGCCAGCCGGTAGCGGACGTCGTGGGCGTAGTGCTTGTCGCGGCTGTAGTTGGCGGCGCTGCCTTCCAGCCAGGAGGTGACGACGTTCCAGCCGGCGCGGCCGCCGCTGATGTGGTCCAGCGACGAAAACTGCCGGGCGACGTTGAACGGCTCGCTGTAGCTGACCGTCAGGGTGCCCACGAGGCCGATGTTGCTGGTCGCGCCGGCCAGGGCCGACAGGATGGTCAGCGGCTCGAAGCGGTTGAGGTAGTGGGGGCTCGACTTCTCGGTGATGTAGACGCTGTCGGCGACGAACAGGAAATCGAACTTGCCGGCCTCGGCGACCTGGGCCTGGCGCTTGTAGAACGCAAAATCGGTGCTGGCGCCGGGATGAGCGTCGCGATGGCGCCAGTCGCCCCAGCCGGGGCCGACCCCGTGCAGGATGAAGCCGAGCTTGAGTTGACGGGGCTGGGACATCGGGGCCGTTCCGTTGGCTGAAAGTGACGGGAACTGCTTACGAAGCCCCTCCCCCGCGATCCAACGAGATGGTCTCAAGCCCCTGATCAGGCTTGGAAATATGGAACATCCCCCTTGATCGTCACCCGCTCGACCACCCGCTCCACCGGCCAATAGTCGAGCACGGCGTAGTGCTGGGTGGCGCGGTTGTCCCAGAAGACGATGGCGTTCGGGCTCCAGCGGAAGCGGACCTGGTATTCGGGCGCCTTCACGCGGTCGAGCAGCTCGACAAGCAAGGCGGCGGCCTCGTCGTCGGGCAGGCCCAGGATCCGCGTCGTGAAGACCTTGTTGACGAAGAGGTGCGGCTGGCCGGTCTCGGGATGGGTGCGCACCACCGGATGGGCCTGCGGCGGATAGGCCGCGCGCAGCTCCTGGCGCTTGGCCTCGTCGATGCGGTAGCCGTAGCTCTGCAGGATGTCGTGCTCGGCCGAAAGGCCAGCCAGCTTGTCCTTCAGGGCTTGGGGCAGGTCGGCATAGATGGCCGCGGTGTCGGCGAACAGGGTGTCGCCGCCCGACGGCGGCAGGGTGCGGGCGCGCAGGACCCCGCCCATCGACGGCGCGTGGCGGAAGGTGACGTCGGTGTGCCACTTGTTGGCCGCCCGCACGATCGGGACGATGGCCTCGCGCAGCTTCATCCCGTCGGCGGCCTCGATGTGCAGGATCTCCGGAAAGCCCGGCACGTGGGCGGTGACGGGATGGCCTTCCAGGTCGCCGAAGTAGCGGCCGAAGCGGACGTGGTCCTCGTGGCTGATGTCCTGGTCGCGGAAGAACACCACCTTGTGGCGCAGCAGGGCCGCGCGGACAGCCGCGACGATCTCGGGCTCCAGGGGCTTTGTCAGGTCGAGACCCGAGATCTCGGCGCCCAGCACCGGCCCGGCGGGCGCGACCGTCAGGCCGGCGTAATCGGGCGCATCGCCCGCTGAGATCGGGGTCAAGGCGTTCATGGCGTCCTCCCAAGGACATCGCCGCTTTCGAGAACGGCGTTATCCTACTGTAGGCATGGGAATTGGATGGGCTCAAGTGCGGTGGGATCAGGACGCTCCCCCTGAAGGGGGAGCTGTCGGCGAAGCCGACGGAGGGGGACGTGATCGCGAAGGCGGCGGCTGCGTCGAAGTCATCAGGAACTTCCCCCTCCGGCCCTCCGTCCAAGATGCTCCCCCTTCAGGGGGAGGGTCTTGATCGGCGAACCTCCCCCTGTGGGGGAGGCGGCCGAAGGCCGGTGGGAGGCCGGTTTCAGCTTTCGAGGCGGCGGGTGAGTTCGCAGTCACTCCCCCCACCGATCGCTAAAGCGATCGCCTCCCCCACGGGGGGAGGTTCCTTGAGGGTTGGGCACAGGTTCTCGTGCTCCCGCGTTCGCACGCGTTAGGTCGGGGA